>CAKZMA010000575.1 GCA_937127375.1 uncultured Coleofasciculus sp.
TCGACACGCTTTAAAGTGGCTTGTAAGGTCGTGCTGTTACATTCCTTGTACTCAGTCCAAACTTCCTTGAAAGCGGGCAAGGAGTTTTGTTGCTCGAAGTAGTCAACCCGATGGTTAAACTTTTGGTACTGGGTGAACCGATTGCAAACAGCAGCGTTATACAGATCTTTATGCAACTTACGGTCATACCGCAATGTCTGCTCTTGCTTCTTATTGGGGTATAGCCGAAAAGTTACACGTCGGACTGGCATCGCTGTTCACTCCTGTTACACTTAACCTAGCACCTTAAAGTGGGGGTATGTCAAGTGAAAGCTAGAAAAGGTTCTCACTCTGTATTTTCTATTCAACTGCATATCGTGTTCGTGACTAAATACAGGCGCCCATTGAGAGAATTAAGGCTTATATCAAGTCCCAGGAAAAACCTCAAGATTGATTGCCTCCGTTCCTCCGGCAATCCGCTCCCTATCCCCACCCTATAGGCGTCATTCTTTCCTGACGGCTACGAATCCTGACGGCTACGAAAATCCGCCTATTGAGGGTGGGGACTTCCGCGATACGTTAAAATATATCATTTGTGTCGATAAACAACGGGAATTTAGTCTAGTGACCTCTGCTACTTCTTCATCTTCATCAACCCAAACCATCGAACTTGCCCCTAGCTACGCGATTCCTTTGGTATTGGTTCTGGGCAGTATACCTATGGTGCTGCTCCAAGTTTGGGTCGGTTTACTCATTGCTCTTTTCGGGTTATTTTTAATGATTCAAGCGGTAACTATCCGTCTGCAATTTACAGAAACCGCATTGGATGTCTATCGTTCCCAGACTCTAATTCGCCGTTTTCCGTATAAAGACTGGTCAAATTGGCGGATCTTCTGGTCATCGTTTCCAATCCTTTTCTATTTTAAGGAAGTTAATAGCATCCACTTCTTGCCAATTTTATTTGATCCCAAACAGCTTAAACGTTGCTTAGAGGAGCGCTGTCCCCAGAGTTGAGACTACTTTCCGATATGCCTTGCTGAAATTAACGCTTAGGCTTGAGAACACCTTGTACCAAAGGCTCTCTTGCCCGGTAACTCGCCCTAGAGAATAGTCCCACCGTTTAGGGGTTGGGAATGTAAATCATTATCAGATATTAATTATTCAATGAATTCAGACGAACCACAAACCCAAGAATCCAATTTAGAACAACAACCAATCCTGGAGGGATTTGATGAAAACTCTCTAGAGCCAAAACCCGAAACAGAACGCTCTGAGCGGTTAACCGATTTATCTGACCAATCTGACGTGATACAACCCCAAGCTGACGCTTCCAATGCTGTAGACTTATCCGCGCCAGATGATAATCAGATGACGCCGTCAACAGACCAACAGGAAACCGTCGCGAATTTAACCCAAACGATCGCGGATCTTGAGGCGCAAGAACAACAGTTGAGGCAAAAAATTGCCCAGCTACAAGCCAGCCAAAATCAGATTTTATCTGACCAGCTAACCAAAACCCAAGCCACCATCCAACAAATGCTCCAAGAAGGGTTAAGCGAATTAGAGCAGCGCAAGCAAGCCCTTTTAATTTCTGTGGAGCAACTAGAACGCCGCCGAGAACGCATTCGCACGGAAATGCGAACCACATTTGCTGGGGTATCTCAAGAATTGGCAATTCGGGTGCAGGGTTTTAAAGACTATTTGGTTGGTAGTTTACAAGACTTGGTTGTAGCGGCGGAAGAGTTAGAATTAGCCGAACCGACGGCAGAATTTTCCCAACCTAGGATGGATAAACCTCAGTCGCCAGTTTCTTCTCCTACACCCAAATTTGCTGAACAGGCGTTTCAGGATCAGCTCCAGCAAATTCGGGACATTATTGACCAATACCGCAAAATGCCAGATTACTACGGTCCGCCTTGGCAATTGCGTCGCACGTTTGAGCCAATTCATGCCGAGCGAGTGTCCAATTGGTTTTTTAGTCAAGGGGGGCGTGGGGCGATTCGCACTATCGGTAGCCGCTTGCAAAATATTTTGGTCGCCTCCGCCGTGATGTCTGTTATGCGGACGCTTTACGGTGATAGACTACGAACCTTGGTTCTTGCCAATACCCCTGAACGGCTAGGAGAGTGGCGCAGAGGATTGCAGGATTGTCTGGGTATTGCCCGCAGTGATTTTGGTCCAGAACGGGGGGTCGTTTTATTTGAGGAACCATCCGCCCTCGTGCAAAAAGCCGATCGCTTAATGACCCAGAAGCAACTCCCTTTAATTATTGTTGATGAAACAGAAGACCAGATTAGTCTTTCAATCCTGCAATTTCCTCTCTGGTTAGCCTTTGCTCCCGATCCTCAGCAACTGAGTAATTACTAAGGAATCTACTGATCACCTCTCAAAAAAATCCACCCTTCGGTCATAAGAGGGAGATATAGGTAACGAATGTTACGATTTTCCTGCCATGCCCTTACCCGTATCACACGCTCCCATATAAAATCGGCTAGGGGAGATGTTCCAATAAATAAAGTAACTATCTCCCCTAGATTTTTAATTGTGGAGGGTTTAAAACAATGATGCGTGAGTTGAGTTGGATTGGGCTACTGCTGATCAGTGCTTACTTACTTGGCTCAATTCCAACTGGATATTTGGCAGGACGTCTGGTTAAAGGAATTGATATTCGGGAAATCGGTTCGGGATCAACGGGGGCGACCAATGTTTTGAGAAACCTGGGAAAAGGTCCAGCTTTAGTCGTTTTACTGGTTGATGCGGCGAAAGGAGTGGGTGCTGTTGCTTTAGTACATGGCTTCTTTGCCCTAACGGGATCATCCGTGATGCCGGATATCTGGAAACCTTGGTTGGTGGCTGTTGTCGCTTTGGCGGCTATGTTGGGTCACAGTAAATCAATCTGGATTAACTTTACGGGAGGAAAATCAGCCGCTACAGGGTTAGGCGTCTTATTGGCTATGTCTTGGTTCGTCGCGCTGAGTGTATTGGTAATCTTTATTGGGGTAGTCAGTTTCTCGCGGATTGTTTCTCTGGGTTCGATTGCGGCTGCGATCGCAGTTGCTGTTTTGATGATAGTCTTAGCTCAACCATTGCCCTATCAGCTATTTGGGGTTGTGGCGGGACTATACGTTATCTTGCGCCATCGAGCCAATATTCAGCGCCTACTTGTCGGTACTGAACCCCGTTTAGGGCAATCTGCATCAGCGGAAATGATTAGCAGTTAAACCGTTGTTGGTAGGGTGTAGCTTTTCACCTCTCAGGTTAGAACCGATGTGAACTAGGATGGAGATAGTCAGTTTCCAAAAAGTACCGTGAACCAGTACGATCCAAAACTTGCTCAGTTTAACCTATCAGGCGTGGGCTGTTGGCTCACCCTATTAGCCACCTTTCTCTTACTGGGAACAGTTGGCTTGGGCTGGCTGGTCAACGGATTCTTAATTCTGATTGGGTTAGTCATCCTAGCGCCTGTGATTGGCTGGATTGGCTTCCGCTGGTGGTTGCAGCGTAACTTGGTTGAGGACAAATGTCCTGTCTGTACCTACGAGTTTACCGGGTTTAATCGTACCGAATGTCGCTGTCCCAACTGTGGCGAATTGTTGAAAGTCGAACAGGGTCAGTTTAACCGCTTGACGCCGCCGGGTACGATTGATGTAGACGCCGTAGAGGTTTCAGTAAAGCAACTTGAAGATTAAGCCCATGTCAGATATA
>CAKZMA010000576.1 GCA_937127375.1 uncultured Coleofasciculus sp.
TGGAATCAGACTAAGAATTGCTAATAAGCTTAGAAAGACGCTTAAGCGACTTGGATGCTTCTTCTTTGGCTTTGTCGGTTCCATGGCTTTTCCTCATATCTTTCACGATATTCCTTGCTTCTTGCGCAAAGTATTCTCGTTTGTTTTTATCGATTTGCTTAAAAACCCCTGACAAAACTTGCCAGAGGTTCCAAAATAGCTTCAGTGCGCTAAGAATTCCGCTCATTACACTGCCTTTATTTCAATGCCAATTGTGACTTCGTGACAAGTCGAAGAATCGCATTCACACCCGTAAAGATGAGGGCGACACCTTCAGGGTTAGAAGCCATCCACTCACTAACTGGAGGGATAACAAGCGCACAAACTGCCATAATTGCATTTGCCCAAAGAGTCTTAGATAACAACGGGGATTTCTTTTCTTCCATTTCAAATTCCTTTCGATTTAAGTTTCATTGTTATATTCTATCTGTTTTGTAATACAGTCAACGTTTTTTTAACTATTTTCTAGACATTTGAACCAACATGAGCCAGTGTTAGGGCAGTTCTTTCTTTCGGTTACTTGGAATGTCATGCAAAGTAATCCCCTAACGAAACGCTGTTAACCTCAATTATTCGCAAAAATGTGTTATTTTTACTCCCGTCACCCGCGATTGCAGAGCCAGCCGCCAGTGACCCAGTTCTGAAGTATACGCTAGACGATACTGCGGTGAATGGGATACATACTGCGACAACTGGACTTGCATTGGAGCTATCTCCATCAGTTTGAATTCTTCCATATTGAGTCCCGCCTCCACTAGAAGCTGAACGAGGTGACAGCGAAATATTTGCATCGGCTGCATCGACTGTGAAAGCGACTTGCCCGACAATTAAATATTCCTTGTCTACGACTAAATTGCTAAAAGTTAGACCCGAAACGTCGGATGAATCCGTCGTGAAGTTACTAGACAAGGTTTTTTCGGTCGCTCTATCTTGGTTCTCAACTAAGAAAGTATCCTTCACACTTTCAATTTTAGTGATAGAAAATCTAACCGCTGTTTCAGTCGATATTGGCGCGGCGCTCGGATTAACATGAGCCCTCACCACGTCACCGGCCTCCAAAAAAACCGTTGCGCTCGCACAGTTCATCTCAGCAACGTCATTTGCAATTACAACTGCCTTCCTGTGGGATGCTGTTATTCCAAAGATATCTGATGTCAACTGATTTGAATTGACACTAATTCCATATGTGCAAGGACCGTTTCGGTCGGTGTATTCAATTGAGTAAAGCCCACGCTTTTTAATAGTAAAAGAAGTCCCATCTGCCGCGCTGTCAGCTAAAGTGACGAGATCTCCGACGTCCTTTTCAGTGTTTGAAAACCTTCTGCTAGCAGTGTTGGTGCTACCTTTTCCGTTCCCTGTATTGACGATGAATGTCTCTTCTGACGGCAAAGAATCGGCCGTGTCTACCAATGAAACCGTGCCCTCGTATCCGACAACAGGAACTGAGAAAGCAAAATGAATCTCGTCTCCACTCGCCCAGGTTATGGGAGCAGATTGAGTGACTTGCTGAAATTCATTATTTGTTCCTGAAGGAATTGCAGCCGCTCTAAATTGCACAGTTGTTGTGGTATCATAATAGACTCTGCCGTCCATAGGACTCGATGTAGTGGCTGAGTCAATATAATCTATAGGACCTAACTGAGTTTGTCCTTGCTCAGCGTTATTCAACCCAGAATCGCTGGTATCGATTGTCACTGGCAAATTTAAAGTTAAGCTTGCAGAGGTTGGCGCACCAGATAGTGAGATCTTTCCCTGAAAATACTCCCGATTTCCAACTCTGAATCTTGTCCCTGAATAGGTCGTGTTCGTCGTCCATGACCCCGTAGGAGTCCAAGGGATATCCCCCGGCTTGGTGATAATGGTTGTAGCGATCTTTCCTTGAGGTCCCCACTTCACCTCATCGATGAATATATCATAAGCAGACGCTGAATCATTATCGTCATCCCAATGAAGAGAAATTCTAATTGTGGACCCATCCATTGCCTCAGTCGTTGGAACTCTGAACTGAACGGTTCCGAGCGTGTCACTCGGCAAATTCCCATCTGATGTTAGAATCTCACAACCGGTGATTTCAGCCGAGTTCCCGACGTCATATGCCTTGATTGAAATGTCAGAATTATCCGTGAACGTAGGAGTTTGAACCGCGAAAGATCCATATAAAGTTTTACCAGCATCGATCTGATCCAATGCTTTCGTCAAAAAACTCACACCCTCACCAGTCGCATCCGATGCAGCTTTTGAGATCTTTAATGATCCAACCCCTTCAAGAACCTCAGAGCCGGTCGTTGTTTGAGAAACGGATATAGCTGAAGCACTCCCACCAGTACCGTCAACATAAGAGCCGGTGTCATCATATTCCGACACACCAGAAATGTCAGATTCGAAGTTTTCATTTTCAAAATAGTTCTTACTTCCAGAACCAGTCCCAGAACCGGACCCAACCGCAGTCCAAGAACCCGAGGAATAAACATTTAGAGTGTTCGTATCTGAATTGTGGATTATCAATCCCTCCGTTGGGGAAGATATCGCGTCTCTTTGAGCCTCTGTCATGACCGGCGGCAAAAAACCGCGAGAGGTTGATTCAAGCGCTAATAGGGCCGAGTCATCGATGCTTTTAGTTGCCGAACCATCTCGGACGTGTAATTTGCTTTTTATTTCTTTCTTAGAAACAGAACCCATGAATTAAACCCTTCCAGTTACAGTTGACGAAATTTTCCAATAAAGTCTGTGATCCAAACTCGCGTCATTTGTAATTTCATCGGCTGTATATTTAATTTCACCATCCGAACCTCCAGATTCTTTGTCAACCTGAAACTCCATTAAAGTCGTAAACCCACCAGAGCCGTCATCTTTTCCGGTTTGTTCAACTTCATAAAACCAATCGTCGTCTTCTTCGGAATACTGAGCAATTACTCTCGCATGAGATTCATGAACGTAAGGCGAATCCTCGTTTGAACCCTCTCTTGAGACAAAGAAGTCAACAACCCACCTATTTGCAATCGTAAGATCAAGTGAAAGTCCAGTGACGGCTGTCATTGAGGACGTTGGATTAGACATTGACTCATAAGTTTCCTCAGTCGTTCCGTTTCCGACTATTGCACTTAGAGATATTCCAGCCGTCCTAAGCAAATTAAACCAAGACGCCAATATACTCGGACCATTTGTTCTTACTGGTATGTCTGAAAAACTCATTAAAATAACTCCCAAGCTAAAATGTTAACAGAAGTGAAGAAAAGAGTTCCTGAACCACCAGTGACCCTTCCCTCAATTGTATATTGATGTGCCCCAGATGGCTTTTCATAATCTACGAACCCAAGCGCACCCGGAGGAAACGTAACTGCACCCATGTCTATTTCAATAGTCGAAATAACAGTAGAGCCTCTCTTTAATCTTACTTCTGCGACAGCGGTCCCTGAAACCTGGACATTACCACTTATTCCGTTAAATATAACAGGCCGCCCCAATGTGGTAATTGTCGGACTGGTTCCGAGCGTGGCAAAACTCGACGATGCCGTCGAATTATTAGCGAACATTAGGGCAACACCATTTTTGGGCATTGTATTGGAGGAACCCGATACAACATCTCTCCAGGACGAGCCAAGAGTTACAAGCTCGGTACCGCCAACACTTATTTTAAGAGACCCCGAATCATCTTCAAGCTTAAGTGAATTTCCAGTTTCTCCAAAAAAAAGCTCGTTAATATAAGCTTTAGACCATTGATATGAACTCGACCCAAGAGAACCAGCTAAATCAGTCGCGACTCTAGAGCTATTTCTCGGCACCAGTGTGCCAGACAGCGCTTGAACTAAAGAATTATGATGAGACGTCGGAATGAATGTCCCAGCCCGCGCCGTTGGTAATGTGTTAGTTCCCATTTTTAATAAATTCCCCAGACTAGTAATGTGCAGTTTTTGATTTGAAAAGAGGTTGTTCCACCACCTCCCGCTTTTTTTACCATGAAATTAAATGTATTCTGTCCTACGGCATTAAAACTTGGACTGCTAGAGAAAGACACGAAACCAGGGGGGATTTTTGTTCCAGATCCTCCATATTCAAGAGAACCGCTACAAAAAACATTTGAATTCAAGTCTTCCTCTATTCTAAATTCGAGGCCATCAGGCCCAGATTGGTTAAGTTCTATGTAAGAATTAACCGAGTCACTACTCATAGCTACAAGTTTAGCTACGAAATGCCTTTCCTCGGTCCCAATTCCCGCGCCAAATTGCGGGATATTTAAATTGAAGCTTCCTACAGTGTAAAAAGAGCCAGCGTTTACAGTTTCCGCAGAACTCATGTCAATATCTAGTCTTACCAACCCCCACTCACCAGGATCTGACCCATCGTTTGCACCGAGAGATTGCTGATTCTCTGTAAATCTGTTTGCTTTATCCTTTACGTCTAAAACGTCTGTACTTGTAACCACATCAAAAGACGAGATACCACCGGACGACGAGTCTTCAAGGAAGGATGGACCACCTCCATCATCATAATCTGGGGCAAACCTAACCCGACCATTACAGAATAATTTCTTCCATCTATAGGATGTTGAACCCAGGTCCTGAGTTGTGTCCTCGGGAACTCCTGAACTATTTCTTGGGACTAGATCGCCAGACAGCACATCGCACAAGTTCTCATGCTCAGAGTCTAATCTGTCATTGTCTGCGTCGCTTGGCGCAGTGATCAAACTTTCAGCGCCCAAATCATGCTCCTTTCCTCAGATTGAATGTAATCGTTTCGTTCTTGTTTATTTTCTTACCCAAAACGGTCCATGTGTCGGCTGGCAATATCTCCTTTGATGATCTGGTTTCCGGGTACTTTGCAGTTCCATAAACAGCATTACCATAAACAGCTATGTCATCATTGTTTACTTGATATACAATTGAAGGATAGTCGATTGAAACCTTGTCGAAAACGTCAATTGCTATTGATTCATAGGTCAAAGGGGTAGTCAGGTCAATATCTTCTTTCGGTTGACCGAATCTAGTTATCAGCGTGTTCAATACCGTTTGTTTCTTTGTATTATCGGTAATAAAACCACCGGGTACAGCCTTGTCTCTCACTCCGTAGACGTCAATGGACTCTGTGTCTCGAGCCACAAGACTAGTTGACGGCCATCTCCAAAGATTGATCATCTTGTTTACGCCAGTTCTTATCTTGCTTATATTGACGATATCCTCCACACCATCGAAAGCGCCAGGACCATAAAAAGTCTTAACGCTAGAGCCGCTCCCTGTGCGCGGAAAAACATAAATCACGTCATCGACAATATTGATTGCAGCATCTGCCATTAAAGCAACATTATCCAAAACCTCTTTCAATGTTTTGTTTTCAGCGTCCGTTATATCATCAATAGCAAGATCATTTCCCACTGATATATTTGATTGATCGACTGTAAATATACTGGTTATTGCTTCAGTGTTCAGAATGTCATAGATAAACTGAGAGAAGGTATCCCCATTGGATGAATTTGAAGTATCAGCCTCAACCTCTCTAAAAATAGATTCATCTGACAAAACGCTAAAACTTAAAGTCTGATCCTCAATGTTCATGGCTGCGTCGTCGTCAACCAGAAACCCCTTAAATATGCTGACTTCCTCAGACAACCTAGAAGCTCCACACTCAGCCCATCCACAGTATGTCCCCTCGGATTCAATTCTCCATTTCACCTCTACTCTTGAACCGCCCCTTGTGAAATTGAATATAGTATCAACCCCGTCAACATCTGAATATTTTCCGTGATTATTCCTGACTTTGAATTTAATATTACCAAAACTAAAAAGGCCCACGTTATAATCATCGTTATCGACCTTTTTTGATATAGCGCTCAAAGTGCCCTCTATCACGTCTTCATCTATGCTTATTTGTGTTCCCAGGTATTCCCCGGTGTCATCAAAAGGATCGACATAAAGTGAGAAATAACCCATTATTCAGCACTTTCTTTGAGTTCGATTGATGTTACGTTTCCAAGTTTGTAAATTCCACGTCTGTACTGAGCATTAAATTCATTGGCTGGCTTAACCAGATAAAAATCTTCCTCCCTAAAGCCTATTTGCGCCCTCCAGAACTGAGTCTCGTCTCCTCCAGATAGGTACATAAGCACGCCTTGACGTCTAAAATAAAGCGCTTCAACTAGACCAAGATCATCTGAGTCTAGCCACGATTCAACATCAAGAGTACAAGAGAAAGAGCCTATAGTTTCAATCTGAAGAGTTTTTCCAGACAAAAGAGAAACTTCTCTTTTATTTAAAGACGAAATGGGGCTCTTTACCACTGGCCAGTAATTTAACTGACCTTGGTTGAAGAAACTGGTCACTATTATCTGAGCTATCTGCTTATCCTCATCCGCAACCTGTGTTCCAGTTATAATTATTCTCAACTTACTCGATGTGACTTGGTTAAACGTAAATCTTGTAACGTTATCAGAATTCGTTGTTTCATTTATAGCAGTGCTGAAATCTTGGTAAGCCGATCCGTCCCAGTACTGAATAGTGAAAGCTTTAAAATTGTGGAGAACAAGAAAAATGTCAGTGAAATCATATTCGTCGACCATGTCGATGTCCAATTGAGTATTGGCAGCGTCATTGGAATCTGTAGTCATCCAATAGGTATAGTTGTTCCTGTTGCCAACATAATGAGCGATGCTTTCCCCTGTATCCGAAGCAGTTGCGTCCGTTACCGTGTAAACAACGTTTTCATTGTTCTGATCTATCTTGCTTTTCTCAAAAAACATTATTTGTTGGCTCATAAAGCTCCCGAGATTCCAAGTCTTTGTCGTTCAATCAGCCTCGTCTCAATAAACTCAACAAGTTCGTCTTTTAGAGATATTTCTAGAACGCTTCTGACTGGTTCTGAACTTTCTTGTTGCTGCCTTGATTTCGCTCTAGCAGCGGCGTCGATAACTTGAGCGGCATTATCTCTTGGAACAACAAATTCACCCGGAGTTAGCATTGCAGGGACTGAATCTCTA
>CAKZMA010000577.1 GCA_937127375.1 uncultured Coleofasciculus sp.
ATTCTGGCATTGTCGATCCTCATGGGAGAACCTTATGGCTTTCTGGGATTAATACCTACCAGATTCATGCAGCGACAGTTTATCGGCGACAAACCCAGACGCTTTACGTGCGTTGGGGCAATTGGTTAACGCCGACATTAATAGGATTGGCAATTGTGGCGTTTCTCGTGAGTCGCCTAGATTTTCACCAATTTTGATATCAAATGCCATACCAGTAGTGGCGTGGCACACCTAATTTGATGGATGAGAATTCCGTCTGTAAACCTTAGGGGAGCAAGGCTTGCGCCTGATTTAACCCTAAAATCTAGGATCTCCCGGATGCTTGGTGTCAAATGTAGTAAATAATACAAAATCAATTCTAAATAAAGGCTGAAAACCTTAATATTGCTAGCTTATAACCTTGCGTTATCACCACAAGTACGGGAGAGTCGCTTTGATTTCCCCATTTGGGATTTATGATAACGTTTGTTAAAAATCCATCCTGATTAATTGCCACGACCTATTTAGGTTGCTATAGTGTATAGCGGTGTTAAACTACTGTAATACATCCAAACAAGAGTAGAACAGAGCTTTCTCATGGCTACTGTACTACTCCGTGTTAGAAACAACTATAATACCGTTTGCCTTAATTTTGCCATCTAAGAAAACGTTTTCAGCCTTCTATCGCGTCGCGTGAATTATCTGTGGCAATTGTTTGGTGAATTGGTATGAATAAATAAAGGGTAGCATCGCTATTGGGATATCATCTACTAAAGTGTAGATATTCTCCCTTGTCTCAATTGATTACGCTTAGCTTTGTACAGCTACCTAAAAATGACGATATTCTTTGATGCTTTCATCTCTTACGGACGAGCTGATAGTAAAGCTTTTGCACAAGAACTTCAAGCTCGTTTGGACAAACAAGGGTTCAGAGTCTGGTTTGACTTCAATGACATTCCCTTGGCAGTAGATTTTCAGAATCAAATTGATGATGGGATTGAGAAAGCGAATCACTTTCTGTTTATCATTAGCCCTCATTCGATAAATTCACCCTATTGTCGTAAAGAACTTGAACTAGCAATTAAGCTGAATAAACGGATTATTCCACTATTACACGTCAAGCAAATTAGCCAGGAAACCTGGCATCAAAGAAACCCAAATGGCAAAAGTGAGGATTGGCAGGCTTATAAGGCAAAGGGGCTACACGATCATTTTCAGAATATGCACCCGAAAATTCGCAAGCTCAACTGGGTGTATTTCCAAGAGGAAATAGACGATTTTGAAAAATCCTTAGCCGACTTAATTAATTTACTCCGCTCTCATACCGATTATGTGGAACAGCATACGCGGTTTTTAGTCAAAGGTTTGGAGTGGAAACGGCATCAAAAACAAACAATTTACTTATTAATTGGAGCAGAAAAACAGCAGGCAAAAGTTTGGTTGAAGACACGATTACAAGATGAGCAACCGCCTTGTACTCCTACAGACTTGCATTGCGAGTACATCACCGAAAGCATCAAAAATGCCAATAACTTGATGACTCAGGTGATTATTTCATACAGCGATGAAGATAGGACGACGATGGAGACAATTCGCCAGAGTTTGAGGCGGGAAAGTATTACGGTTTGGACTAATCGGACAGATATTCAAACCGGGGAAGAATTTGAGGCAGCGATTAAGCGAGGAATTGAACAAGCAGATAATTTAGTTTATCTGCTCTCGCCTGACTCGGTAAAGTCTAATTTTGCTCAGCGTGAACTAAACTATGCTTTATCGCTGAATAAGCGGATTATACCCGTTTTAGTGCGACAAACACCACCGGAACAAGTACCGTCAGCGCTGCGGGATTTGCAGTATATTAACCTGACGGACAAGGTAAAGGACGATGATTATCGGCTCAATTTATGCCAACTGTTGAAGATTTTGCATCAGGATGCGGCTTACTACAATGAGCATAAAATTCTGTTGACTAAAGCGCTGAAGTGGAAACGGCAACACGAGAATCCTAGCATTCTCCTGCGGGGGTATAACTTGCAGAGTGCTGAAACTTGGTTGAAGGTGGCGCAGACAAGGACACAACATCCACCGACAATCTTACAGGAAGAATTCATTTCGGCAAGTCTACAGCAACTGCCATTAGAGTCATTGGATGTGTTTATTTCCTATTCTCGCGCGGACTCAGATTTGGCTCGAAAGCTGAATGATGCATTACAGATGCAGGGCAAGATGACGTGGTTTGACCAGGAAAGTATTGCGTCGGGAAGTGATTTTCAGCAGGAGATTTGTCGAGGTATCAAAGCGTGTGACAATTTTCTATTTATTCTCTCACCGCGATCAGTAAATTCTCCCTATTGTGCTTCGGAGGTAGAATATGCAGCTTCGTTGCATAAACGCTTTGTTACAGTGCTGCATCAGGAGGTAAACACGGCAGATTTACATCCGGAATTAGCCAAGGTGCAGTGGATTGATTTTAATCAAAATCAGCGGGATTTTAATGCCAATTTTAACCAATTGGTGAGAACCATCGATACTGACCGGGAACACGTCCGCCATCATAGCAAATGGTTGCAGAAGGCGATTGAATGGGACGCTAAAGGACACGATGATAGCTTTCTACTGCGCGGAAGCAATTTACAAGACGCTCAGCAATGGTTACAGGAATGGTTAAAGAGTGGTGCATCCAAACAGCCTGAACCAACAACATTGCAAACCGAATACTTGGTTCAAAGTTACAAAGAGGAAACCAATCGAGTTGAAGCGGAAAAGGCACGTAAACAAGCTGAATTTTATCGCCAAAAAGCAAAAATAAAGCTGCAAAGAATAGCTCTAGGAAGTGTCAGCTTGGCATTTCTAGTTGCCAGTAGTTTAGGAGTGGCAGCTTTCTATCAGTGGAAACGAGCAGCAAAAGTTACTGAAGGTCAAATCAATGCTTTGAGTCGATTTTCCTTGGTACTGGCTAAGTCCAATCAGGGATTTGATGCTCTACTTGCAGGCATCAGGGCAAAAGGATTACTCACAAATCTGCCAACGGTAAAACCAGAAGTTCAAAGTTCAGTTTTGACAGCATTGCAGGTATCAGTTTATGGAGAAGGATTTAGAGAGTACAATCGGCTAACTAGGCATCGAGATGGGGTCACCAGCGTCGCCTTCAGCCCCGATGGTAAAACCATTGCTTCTGCTAGTGATGACGGAACCGTAAAACTTTGGAACCTTGACGGTCAAGAGCTACAAACCCTCTACGGGCATCAAAATGGGGTTTACAGCGTCGCCTTCAGCCCCGATGGTAAAACCATTGCTTCTGCTAGTGATGATGGAATTGTAAAACTTTGGAACCTTGACGGTCAAGAGCTACAAACCCTCTACGGGCATCAAAATTGGGTCAGAAGTGTTACCTTCAGTCCCGACGGCAAGATTCTTGCTTCTGCCAGTGATGATGGCGTAAAACTTTGGAACCTTCAAGGAAAACTGCTGCACACCCTCTACGGGCATCAAAATGGGGTTTACAGCGTCGCCTTCAGCCCCGATGGGAAGCTCCTTGCTTGCGCTAGTGATAACGGAACCATAAAACTCTGGAACCTTCATTCTCAAGAGCGACAAACTCTGCAAGGGCATCAAGACGGAATCAGAAGCGTCGCCTTCAGCCCCGATGGAAAGCTCCTTGCTTCTGCTAGTGATAACGGAACCATAAAACTCTGGAACCTTAACGGTCAACCACTGCAAACTCTGCAAGGGCATCAAGACGGAATCAGGAGCGTCGCCTTCAGCCCCGACGGCAAGACGATTGCTTCTGCTAGTTTGGATAATACCGTAAAACTCTGGAACCTGGACGGTCAAAGGCTGCAAACCCTGCAAGGACATCAAAATTGGGTCTACAGTGTCGCCTTTAGCCCCGACGGCAAGACGATTGCTTCTGCTAGTTTGGATAATACCGTAAAACTCTGGAACCTGGACGGTCAAAGGCTGCAAATCCTCCAAGGGCATCCAGATAAGGTCAGAAGCGTCTCCTTTAGCCCTGATGGCAAGATCCTTGCTTCTGCTAGTAATGATACTTCTGTAAAACTCTGGAACCTTCAAGGAAAACTGCTGCACACCCTCTACGAGCATCAACATTGGGTCACCAGCGTTGCCTTCAGCTCCGACGGCAAGACGATTGCTTCTGCTAGTTTGGATAATACTGTCAAACTCTGGAACCTTCAAGGAGAACTGATGCATACTCTCCAAGGGCATGAAAGTGATGTCGCAAGTGTCGCCTTCAACCCCGACGGCAAGACGATTGCTTCTGCTAGTTTGGATAATACTGTCAAACTCTGGAACCTTGACGGTCAAGAGCTACAAACCCTCTACGGGCATGGAAATTGGGTCTACAGTGTCGCCTTCAGCCCCGACGGTAAGACGATTGCTTCTGCTAGTGCTGATAGTACTGTCAAACTCTGGAACCTTGACGGTCAAGAGCTACAAACCCTCTACGGGCATAAAAATCGAGTCTACAGCGTCGCCTTCAGCCCCGACGGTAAGACGATTGCTTCTGCTAGTGAAGATAATACTGTCAATCTCTGGAACCTTCAAGGAGAACTGCTGCAAACCCTTCAAGGGCATCAAGATGGGGTCACCAGCGTCGCCTTCAGCCCTGACAGCAAGACTCTTGTTTCTGGCAGTATGGATAATACTATCAAACTCTGGAACCTTAAAGGAGAAATGCTGCAAACCCTCAAGGGTCATCAAGATTGGGTATACAGCGTCGCTTTCAGCCCTGACGGCAAGACTCTTGCTTCTGGTAGTTATGACAAAACCGTGATTCTGTGGAATTTAGCCGATTTAACTCTATATTCACTCATGGAGGATGCTTGTGATTGGGTGGGAGATTATCTGAAGTATAATGCCCCAAAGAGTGATCGCACTCTCTGTGATTGAGTGGTAATATAGCGATATCGCGCCCCTCATCCCCTTGTATAAGAATCGTAGGGGCGACCCGCCGCACAAAATTAACACCACCCACCGATTAA
>CAKZMA010000578.1 GCA_937127375.1 uncultured Coleofasciculus sp.
GAAATGCGGCGAGTCTTGAGGCAGAACGCTTTATCACCAGCCCGTTCCCATAGCCTCAAAGCAAAGTGTTTCCACGAGAGGATTGTGCTGATTCCTTTGTGGAAAGTCGCCTCAATGACGTGCTTCCCACTCTCCCAAAACGGTTGAATCACGACCTTAACCCCTGACCACCAATGCTCAATTGTGGTGCGCTGGTGGTGCTTGAGAAACTGGTTATCTGTCAAATTAGCGGGGCGTTTGCCCAGTTTTTGCAGAATTTCTAATGCAGCGGTCTTGCTGGCTGTTTGGCTGGCTAATGCAGAGCTGATATGAAATGTCATAATAAATGTGCCTCGATCTGGGGTGCCGCAGGGTAGGTCTTTGGTCGGATTCGCCCTGTGGCTTTGTTTTATATGTCTATTCTACTACTGTTTACAAGCAAAAGTCAACGTATACACTAGAAGAATTTGATATAGTTAAAGCGTATACAGTTGAAGAAAAAAATGGCAGGCAAGAAAGGACAGAAAAACCCTTCTCGTCACAAGCGAAAAAACCGCTACTCAGCCGGGGTCGTTGAATCAGTTCGAGCGCCTGAAGTCTTCGCGTTTCGAGTGCAAAAAGAGTATTACGATGCGGTCAAAGCAGACATTGAGCAACGGGGACTGACTAAACAACAGTGGTGTGATGAGGCAGTGGCTTGTATGCTCGGACTGGATGAGGAGGACGAGGACAATGAGCAAAATGATCAGCAAAATCATGAGCAGCCGCCGGAGGATGTGGCTGTCACTCACCCCTTAGTCCGGGATGCGATCGCTCTGGCTATCGCCCAAAAACAAGTCGCACTCAAGGCACAGTTAAAAGGAAAGCGCCCGGATCAGGCGCTAGTTGAGACGTGGGAGAAGGAGATTAAGGAGTTAGAAGGGTTTCTGGAGCTTTAGCCGTTTGGTGGCATCGATGCTTACCACCAGGAAACGCCGCTCTCCTACGGATTTATTCGAGCGATCGCAGATTGCCTGTAACCAAGCGCGTTGTTCCAACAGAAAAATCAGACACCGCCGTTTGGTCTTACACCAGTAAGGGGGTGTAATTGATGACCAGTAGCGCTTCTCGATTCGGTCATAGATGGCGAGTCGCTGATTGAGCTGTTGCCAGCAATGCTCGTTAATGTGAGCGATCGCTTTTTCTATGCCTTGTATCCACCCTGCATACAAACCACACTCTCCGCGTACATGGGAGCGATAGTTGCGAATCGTCACTCGCTCGTCAGTCGTAAGGATTGAGTAAAGGGCTTTCCAATCCTGGCGCTGCATCATCAGATCAAGTTCTGAATGGCGGTAATTGTCAAAAATTGTCCCTGGCTGCTCTCCATAAAGGTGGCTGATGTCGTTGTACATTGGTCGGATTCCTTTAAAGGTTATCTATTCTACTATTGTAAACAATTATGGCGTAAGGGTTTATCGGCTTTTAACAATTTGTAAACAGTAGTAAAATAGAAGAGAACCTAATCAAGAATCCGACCCAATGACGACTCACATTGCATTCACAGGCTCACGCCAGATGCCGTGGTACGCAACAGCCTGCGGTGTCAGGTGTATCGCGCCGAGGGGCGGCAACCCTGGCAACTCGCAGAGCGCAGTAAACGAATGGTACGAGCGATCGCACAAACACCAAACGCCAAACTAATCGCATTTCCGAATAAACCATGCCCGGAGGGAGTGAAGCCCTCGAAAAGCTTCTCAGGCAAAGGCTCCGGCACCTGGGGAACTGTGGCACTCGCGAAACACTACGGGATAGCGATCGAGGTAGTTCCCCTGACGGACGGCTGGAAACTCCCGGACTGGCTAACCCAGCCTGAGCCTAAGCAGCTCTCACTGTTCTAAAGTGCCAGGGGCGGCGCAGCCGCCCCCGGCACTCAAGGAGTCAAAGTCGAGCGGAACGCAAAACGCAACGATGCCACCGCCAGCTAAGAAGGAAGGCACAGCCAGGGACTCACTGCTACACTGACCATCCTCTCTGACTCCGGAATAAGAAAATTTTTCTACACGGTCTTTATACATTCTCAGAAATGCAGCATGATTTTCAATACTGTGGTGCAGGAGGTTAAGTAACAGCGAAGCCCAGATCTCGCCCCGTTTTTTTAACCGACGCGGTCTGCCATAGACTTAATGCCCTGCTAACTTTTGATTTATTCTGACTATTTGCAATGGTTGGGGGATTTTGGCGGCTCTGCGGACGTGTGATCGCGCGTCTGCTCAGTCTTGCCGATAGTCATTTAACGTTTGATCCAGCGTGACCACACGCGCCAAAATCAGCGAAGCGACCCAACCACACCCCACATTTAGCTTTTGGAGGGACAATAATCTTATCCGTTTACTTTGCAGTTCATGATAGCTTCCCTAGCATTTCGCCCAGTTGCGATTCTAAGAGAGGTCAATCCAGGGGGCTGGCTCTTGTTTGAACTTAGTGCTGTTGGCGACTCCAACCAGAATGACGTAAACCCCAGATCCGCCTTTACTCCCTCAAAAATCTCAAAAAATGTGGGAGTAACCAGAAGAGGAACAGAGAGCGATCGCACCCTCGCATGATATAAAGGATTGGCGGACCCTGCGGTAAGTTGTCCCGGTTCGACTTAATAATCATAAACTCACACCCTGCCCATATCCATCGGGGTAACTCTCTACAGATGACCTGATGGTAGAGATTGCCTGTAAAACACGGGGGAGTTCATCACTCATTTATAAAAGGATAATTCATTGATTTACTCTTAAACTTTTCCATTTCTAACTGTCGATTTAATTTGCTTTTTAGAATGCCCCTTTAAATAAGTAAAAACTATCAATGAACGAGACGATTGTTGACGACTTGATACTGGATCACCCCCTTCCCCTGACATCTCACCCAGCGGCGGTGTATCTGTCGAGCCTATCCGATGGGTCAAAATCGACCATGGAACAGTCGTTAAATGCGATGGCGTCTCTGTTAACAAATGGCGTTTGTGATGCTTATACTTTGAATTGGGCAGCGTTAAAATATCAGCAGACCGCAGCGGTGAGAGTGGCGCTTTTGCAGCGCTATTCTCCGGCAACGGCACAAAAGATGATGTGTGCTTTAAGGCGGGTGTTAAAAGAGGCGCGTAAGTTGGGGCTTATGGATGCTGAAAGTTATACACAAGCGGTGGAATTACCGAGTATTAAATCGAGTAAAAATCTCCGGGGTCGTGCTTTAACGGGAGAAGAAATTGCGGCTCTGTTTAAGGTTTGTGAGCTGGATAAAACGGCTCAAGGGGTGAGGGATGCGGCGCTGATTGCGATTTTACGCGGGGCTGGGTTGCGTCGGGCTGAGGCGGTGAATCTGGATTTGAGGGATTTTAGTCGGGAGACGGGGCGTCTGGAGGTTAGGAGGGGGAAAGGGGAGAAGGATAGGTTGGTGTATTTGCCAGATGGGGCGCTATCGTTTGTGGAGCGTTGGTTGGAGATTAGGGGACGGAAACCGGGAGCGCTGCTGTGTCCGATTCGTAAGGGGGGAATGGTGCAGCGGCGGCGGATGACTCCCCAGGCGGTGTTGTTGATTGTGCAGAAACGAGCAACAGAGGCGGGGGTGGAGTCGTTTAGTCCTCATGATTTTCGCAGGACGTTCTGTTCAGATTTGTTGGACGCCGGGGTGGATATTGTCACGGTGCAAAAGCTGGCGGGTCATGCGTCTCCTGCCACCACCGCGAAGTATGACCGACGGGGGGAAGAGGTGAAGCGACGGGCGGTGCAGCGTTTACCGTTTTGACAGGGAATAAGGGGAGGAAAAAAGAACCACCTTTTCTCTTGCTTTTTACAGGTGAATCATCTGTAACATAAAGTTATATTTAAAACGTTTCAAAAAGCCGAAAAAATGCGAAAATCAAAGCACCTATTTTGACAATTGCATATAAAAGGTGGTTATGAGTAACCAACGGCACATCAGAAAACGAGCATCCTTGAAGCCTACTTCCACTCCATTAAATCCGTTGAAAACCAGGGGGTTCGGTAAAGGCATCCAGGCAAGAAATGCCCAGTTACCTAAGAGCAATCCGTTGCAGACACGCCCCTTTGGAACTCCGAGCCAGGGGTTATCCCAACAGCAGGAAACTCGTTCTATTGAAGAACAGATGGAAGGGGCAGCCCAGTTTGGTTACAATGCTGCTAATATCCAAAATCATGCACCGGAAACATCACAGCGACCAGTTCAGAGGAAACAAGGGATGCTTGGGGGGTGGAATCCACCCCCGATTCAGAGAGTGAATCCGGTAATGAATCGGTCTTTGCAGATGAAGCAAGGGGGAGTAATAGATTCGGGCATTACACATGTACCAGGCTCAAACCACAGTCTTGTGCAAAGAGATAATCCTGAGTGGGAAGCACTGATTGCTCAGCTTAGCACAGCTGACAATTGGAATGCTCCAGACATGGTAGAAACCAACTGGAACACGAGTGGATTGATGTTGGGCATGATGTTAGAGATACCGCAACAGCCTACAGAAATCCAAATTGCTTTACCAGAGGAGGTTCCAGCTCCCCCTCAGGGTACAACTCGGCAAGACAATACACTACAGTCTCCTAACACACCTAATTGTCCATCTGGAAACTGTCACTATTCACCAAGACCACAAATTGATACAAGCCATTTTGAGGAAATATCGCTTTATCTGGATCGACAAACGGCTTGGGAAAGTATTCAAGAAAAAATTTCTAATGTCGCGACGGGTTGGAATGGACTTGTCCCATTAATTACGGCTTATAACAACGCCCAAAATGATTCCACCCTACAAACTCCTGAAATGGGAATACAAGCTTTTGACCAAGGAGAAAGTGGTAATCTTGCCGCCTTAGCGGAACAGCAAGAAGTTCCGAGAACAGGAGCATCTGGGACTACTTTAGGCGCGTTGTTTGCAAATGAAAGTAGTACAGATCTCAATTTAAATAGCAGAGATCAAAGAGCAATTGATCGTGCATCCCGCAGTTCTGCTGTAGAGGAGGCTGTATTGGAAAGTCAGGCAGCGGATGCGGATGTCCGTACAGCAGTTTCTGACGTGCAGACGAAGGTAGATGCTGTCGCACAAGCTTTAGAAGCTGTTGAAACAGCCGAAGCTGGCTTACAACTAGCTCAAGCTGAAAATGCACAAGAGAACGCGCAAAGAGATTATGATCGTGCAGTTAAGGCACGTGACAGCATGAAATCAGATGTAAAAGATTTACTTGATTTAACTAAAGGGCTGGTTTCCTTAGGCGGTGGAGATAATAGTTCTCTTTGGGATCTTGCTGGACTCGCAGCTAGTCGGATCGTAGATGCTTCTTATGCAAGACAGATTAGCAGAGCGAAGACCAAACTCAATCAATCGATTGCACGAGTGCAAGGATCTCGTATCGAGGTTGGACAAGAAGCACTGGAAGACGCACAGGCTGGAGTTAGGACAGCACTCTCGGATTTAGATACGGCACGTCAAGCAGTTAAAGCTCCCTTGATTAGACGTCGTGCAGCCTACAACGCACTTGCCGCAGTTGCTGGCAGGAGGGGTGGTGGCAACTCACAAACACGCAATCGAATTGCTGGTGCTATAGGTGCCATTCCCCCTACAGAAGTTGTTGTGCAGAGAATTTCAGCTATTGAAAATGCAGCCAATTCTACATTAAGCAGAGTAAACTACACTCGTGATTCAGGTATTGGCTATACAATGGCACAACATAGTGGCAATCAACAAACACTGAATACTTTTTTAACTCGCTACGGATTTATTTATGCTGCCAGTTCTCAAATGGGGGAACAAAAACGGCATTGGGAAGCGAGGTTACAAAGTTTACGAGATGTTGTCACTAGTCTCGGTGGATTACAGGGTGAAGAGTCACAATAGCACAGACAAAATCTGGTGACAAATAAACAAAAGCGATCGCTCTCCTCTAAAGTATCCCGTAAAAATTGCGATCGCTCTCCTTTACTGTATAGTGAGCGGTAGACAGTTGGAGCGGCGGCTCAGATGGAGCAATACACGAT
>CAKZMA010000579.1 GCA_937127375.1 uncultured Coleofasciculus sp.
GATGGACGTTGGAAAATACTGCTGTGCTAGTTGATGCGACTGATCAAGCCCAGGTGATTGCGGGTATTCGGGAGGCATTTCAACGCCGAGCGGCTGAAGACATTGGCGCACGACGGGAATTGGTTGAACGGCGTTTTGCTTGGTCAAAAATTGGTCGTATGTATTACGAGTTTTTTCAACAGGTACTCAAGCAAGTTAGGGAATACGAAATGTGATAGAATAGAGTTGATCAAGAACCGAAATTAGTAGTTACTGTAGTTTTCTCTGTATAACCTATTTCGTATGTCCACTAAACTGTTTATTATTGGTACGGGTCGGTGTGGTACGCATACTTTAACAATGATTTTGGAAACGGTTCCAAATACTTGCAGTTTGCATGAAGGAAGAGGAAATTACCTAGGGAAGGAGATTGATGTAGAAGATATAAAAGGTTTGAACCTATATTTGTACTATTGTTCTGATCGGGAAACTGCATTAAATGAATCTTATAAATTATCTGGGAAAACTCTTGAAATAATCGAAAATAACTTTACCTCTAGGCATAATTTAATTAAGTCATTGTCAGAAAACAACGTGCATTTTTGTGAAGCCAATCGTCAGTTGTATAATTACATTAACTATATTTACGATAAATATCCTGATGCTAAATTTATTCATTTAATTAGAAATGGATATGATTGTGTTCGCTCTTGGTTTCCTAGAGGTGGAGCTTATCCAGAAAGCTTAAGTTTATATGATTTATATGATCGAAGCGACATTTCTTTTAAAAAAAGACTAAAGCTATTTAAGTCATTCAGTCTAAAAAGTAAGGAGCAAAACAAATCATCAATAGAAAACTTATCTAATAAAAAATATTTAGATGAAGAAGATACAAGGCGGCTGTGTAGCCAAAATTCGTATTATCAATATGATAAACCATTGCCTTATGCAAATGATAAATGGGCTAATCAATGGGAAGGATTTGACAGAATTCAAAAAATATCTTGGTTTTGGCAATATACAAATAGCTTAATTACGGAACGGTTGAAGCAAATACCTTCTTCTCAATCAATGGTACTAAGGTTAGAAGATATATCACCGGAAAAGATAAGAGAAGTACTTCGGTTTGCCGAATTGCCTGAATTATTTTCAATAGAAGCGATTAAAGCTCATGATAGGAGAGACAGTTCTTCCTTTGAATGGATTGATGAATGGGATGGATGGACAAAAGAAAAAGTTAATAAATTTAATGGAATAGCGGGGAATTGTATGGATCAATTTGGGTATAAATTACGCTTGTAAAAGACGATTTTCAATCCATCTTTAAATCTTTCTTTTTGACAAGCCAATTAGCAAATCACAACAGAAAAAGTTTTAGATTATTGAGGTGTGGTTATGGACGACAAAAAGTGTGGCTATCTTTACATAGCAACGGGAGATAAATATATTCGAGAAGCTGCTATTTCTGTAAAAAGCCTGAGAAAAGTTGATAAAAAAGCTCACATTACCCTAGTGACCAATAAAAAGCTTGAAATTAGTTTGTCAAGCTTATTTGACGAAATTAAAATTTGTCCCGATAGTTCAAATAAGTGGCACGGAGGATTAGCTTATAAAGTCAAACATATATATAGAGATTCTCCTTATGAAAATACTTTTTTTATTGATACGGATACCTACTTTTATGAGAGTTGTAGAGAACTTTTTGAATTGCTAGATTACTTTGATATATGTATGGCTAATGCACCTGTATCTATTGATGCCTACATCAATAAAAAGTTAGTCAAGGGTTTAACCACTTACAACACTGGAGTTATTTTGTATAGAAAAAATAAAATTAATGAACGATTGTTTGAAAAATGGTACGAATTTTATGAAATCGATTTACGAGAAGGTACGGTTAAGATAGATGGAGATCAAACCCCTTTCATGGAAGCTTTTGCAAAATCCGAATCGAAGGTTCATATTTTATCAAATGTATGGAATGCAAGAATTCCTTACTACATCAATCTTACAGGTTCAGTCAAAATTGCTCATGGTAGATATGGTAGCTATGAAAGTAACTACGAGAAGCTGAGAGCCAGAATAAATAAATCGACAGATAATAGATGCTGGCATCCTATGCAAGCAAGATGTTTTTATGGAAGAAAACCATCAACCCTGTCCAAGTTAAAAAAAGCCTTGAAAAAGCTGCTGATACCGCGCCAATCTCAATAAACCTAGGTGATCAGGTCTAGAGAAAAGAAGTGTCAGGTGAGTAAATTCTAGTCTTCCCACCATTGAGCCATAAAGCTACTATTGAGAATCCGCCTGACTAACTCTACTTGCTCTGGCTGTAACTTTTTATGCCATGCTGTGGCAATGGACTGAGACGGGGAAGCGCTGTTGGATATTTCCTGCTCTATTTCTGTTGTCCACGGCAAATTACATTTTTCATAGATACGCTTCATGAACTGTATGGGTTCAGCAACCAAGTCCTCATAGATAAGATGCACGTAATTGGGACGTTCCTGACCTGCTAAGTAAATAACTTCATTAGCATAGCACCAGTACCATAACTCTAGTTCATCGAGCGACATGGATTCTATATCTCCAAAGCGTTCTGCCCACCGGAAATCACTCTTAATAATCTGCCTCAGCCGTTCGTCGTTATCTCTCTTAACCACTACTGGATCTTGAGCCGATAGATATCGTTTAACAGCAGAGTTAAGAAATCCTCCAGGATGCCGCACGATGTGAAGAACCAGCGCTTTTGGTCGATTGAGTAGCACCCACTCAGCCCATCCTGGAACTCGATTAAGCTTTA
>CAKZMA010000580.1 GCA_937127375.1 uncultured Coleofasciculus sp.
CAAAACAGAAAAAAACATGAGAGCTGTTAATATATCAATTGCTGTGGATAAGGAATTTAACCAAGCTTTAAACAGTAATGACTATGTATCAGCTTATTGGATTAATAATAATAAAAAAACATATTTAACACCAAATGACTTGCAAGAAATGCAATATAGAGCATTTCAGAGAACTGTAGAACCTCCTGATCTTAAATTAATTGAGAATAATAAAGTATACTCAGAAGCAGCAAACCAAATTGTTGGTTTAGTTTGCAATAATAAAATCATGTTTAACCCAAATACATTGTTACAAATCGCAGCAAAAAATGCTCACAAATGCGGAGATCCTGGAATAATTAATCTTGAGGCAATTAACCAATTCAATCCGACTGGCGATCTTGGTGATCCTATCGGGATAAAAAGTCTAGGAACAGGAGAAATTCGAGTCACAACTCCTTGCGGTGAGCAACCATTATTACCTTACGAAGTTTGTCATCTTGGAAGTATTGCATTGCCAAGATTTATTCAAAATAATTCATTTCAGTTTGATTCTCTCAAAAAAACAGTTCCCACAATTGTTCAATTAATGGATGACATTATTGATGTTGGAGATAATGGATTAGAACAAGCAAATATTGTCTCTAAGTCTAATCGTAAGATTGGGATTGGAATTATGGGGCTTGCGGATGTTTTAGCTGAATTAATGATTCCATATAACAGTGATAAAGCTCTAAAATTTACAAGAGACATCATGAAAATAATTCAGTCAGAATCTTTAAAAGCTTCTGAACAATTGGCTGAGGTTCGTGGATCTTTTCCTAACTGGCAAAATTCAAAGTTTGCCAAATCAGGGCAAAAACCTCGTCGTCATGCAACATTAACTACAATTGCTCCCACCGGACATATTTCAACTTTAGCTGGCTGTTCCACGTCTATAGAACCTTACTTTCTAATCGAGTATCAGAGAGAAGCCGCAGGTTTGCATATTGAAAGAACAAATATTTTAGATAAAAAATTAGCGGCAATGGGTTACTCTTTAGAACAATGGATTAAGGATACCCAAAATACTGATAAAAACTTTTATTTTGATGGAACACTAAAATATTTATCAGATATTCCCATCTCAAAACCTAATTTGAGTGCTGACATAAAAGAGATAAAAAAAGTATTTTTAACTGCTCATGAAATCAGTCCATTAGAACATTTAAATATGGTAAAAGCTATTCAAAATATTGTAGATAATGGAGTTAGCAAAACAATTAACTTACCTAATGAGTCTTCAGTTAATGAAGTTTATGAAATTTTCTTAAAATCCCTCCAATACAATCTCAAGGGTATAACTGTATATCGTGATAATTCTAAACAAGAACAGGCATTAACTAAAAAATCTGTATCTGTAGAATCAGATTGTAATTGTTAGATTTAGTAAAAATCTAACACTATTTGTTTTGTACCAATGATTTAGACGCGCTATATATGGAAAGGTTACAAAAATGCTCCCGTGAAAACTGCCTGAGGAGGTCTGGAATTGTCAGATAACTGATAATCAAGTAGATTGGATACAAAAATTAGAACAGACAGAAAGCCAACCTCAATAATGTGTAAATATGTCAATACCCGATTTAGCTTTAGGTTCCGAATGGACATTACTTGAACTACTTTGCCTTGGTCTTACCACTCATTCTGAACAGGAACTTTTTGAAGAATTAATAACCTCAAAAAATCTTCAGTGGGGAGAACTGTTAGAACAGGCACTACGTCATAAGATTCTTCCACTATTAGCTTTTCATTCAACATCCGAGCAGTTTGCTAAGCGTATTCCATATTTCATAAACAATCACTTGCAAACAGTCTTAGATCTAAACAGAAATAAAACAACTATTCTTCGGGGAGAAGCAACTAGAATCGTTAGGTCACTTAATGAAAAAGAAGTTCAATTTGTTGGGACAAAGGGAATTACTTTAGAATCAACACTTTACGCAGGAAATGGCAGCCGCTATTTTTCAGATATAGATTTTATGGTTGCTCCTCAGTATAGAGATGAGGTAACTAATACACTGGCTCAACTCAATTATCAGATGGGTTTGTTTGACTGGCAAACTGGAAAGGTACGTCCTCACAGTCGAGAGAGGATGATTGGGTACAAGTTAAATCCGGATCATCTTCCGACGCATGTTTTGTTAACTTACCAACCCGTTATTCGCTACGTTGAAGTTGATGTAGCCAACAGCTTAACTTGGACTCGAAGTGATTTTCAGGTTCCAATTGAAATTGCCCTTTCAAAAATCGTTTATCAGTCTATTCCTGATCGTACAGATGTTCAAATGCCTTGCTTTTCTCCAAAATTTCAATTTATCTTTACTATTCTACATTTGTTTAGGGAAGCTTGGATTGAAGTCTGGTTGGAGTGGGGACAAGATGTTAACCTCAGCAAGTTCGCTGATGTTGTACGTTTGTGGAACAATTATCAGAGCGTCATTAATAGTGCAGATTTTATCCAAACCATTGAGGAATTTGGCATAGTCGAACCGATACTCTGGGTTCTCGAACACTTGGATCGAACTCTACATACTGGTATCGTTCCAGCTCTCGGTTTAGAAGGTAAGGTAACTGAATCTTGGCTATTCAGTGCTGGTTCAACTGATGGCAAAAAGCGCCAATGGCACGGGACAATGAGGGAACGGCTTCATTCAAAAAACCGTCGCCAGCTTTTTGTGAGTGAAGACGAAACTCAGCTAAATAAGTAACTTGAGTGGTTACTTAAAAATAGGTGTATGTGAACTATAGAAGCGAAGCATAGTTAGCAGCAATGTTATTCGGATACAGATCTCAAAATATCGGTTTCAGGGATAACTTGTTGCCAAAATGCTTCGCCCATAATTCGCTTCAATTCATCTCATCTATCTACTTTATTTTTAATCAACTCAGTAATATCCGCTATAGTGCGAAAATTACTAGAATTAATTTCATCCATTTCAAACTGAAAATTAAACACTTCTTCTAATCTTAAAATAAGTGAAACACTCTTGAGTGAATTAAGTCCGAGTTTTAATAAATTTATCTCATCCGACACTTCTTCATTTGTAACACTTGGCAAGTGTTCTAAAACAATGCTGCGGACTTTCTGTTGAACTGGCTCAAAATTCATCATGATTATCTCTTGTGATTTCTTTCCCAACTATAACCTTTACCCAAAAAAATAGAATCGGAAAATATGTTATATCATGTCCGGTCAAACACCCCTGAATAAAAACGTCCAAAGTCCAGTATTATTAGTGTGGGTGAATAGCTGCCAAAAATATCGGTAAAAACAAACGATGACACCTTCACAATCTCCCAACTCCAACTCTCCAACCT
>CAKZMA010000581.1 GCA_937127375.1 uncultured Coleofasciculus sp.
TACTAACTTTATACCCCAGAGTATTTTCTGCTAATTTTTCATCAATCTTTTCACCGAAAGGCGGATTGATGAGTATGCGGTCGAAATTTTTTGTAGCGAATTCTTCTGAACCGCAAACCTGAAGTGTATTTCCATTGAGCAAACGTGGAGTAAAACCATGCAGTCTAGTATTAGCCCAGGCAAGTCGCTTCCATTCCGGAGAAATATCAATACCGATTGTTACTTCATCATTGCTAGGATTAGTTATCTCGCGCTCAATTAACAAGCCACCACTGCCACAAGCCAAGTCTGCCACACTATGATTTTTGAAGTCAACTTGGGCAAGACGCTGCATAAACTTGACAATGTGTCTAGGAGTCGGATAGCGTCCCCCTGGAAGCATGGAAGGTAAGCGAAAGAGAACATGACGGTCAAATAGTGTTGCGATGTCTTCTGCTTGTTCTGCTGCTTGACGGAGATACTGTTTAATCGCTTCTATATCTATGTTTAAGTCCCTAGGTGGTCTTTTAGGAATTTCCTTCTCTAATACAAAATTTTCTGAATTGCTAGGCTCGTTAGGTACAATACTTTGGATTCGTGAGTCATCAACGGAAGCTACTATTTCACTACTTTCTTCTAGTAGCAATCTAGCAATGTATTCAATAACAGTTAAATCGTCGGTGATTCCATACTTGCGGAATTCCGACCAAACCTGATTAAGCTGTTCGCCAACGCTCGTAATCATCTACAGTTGCCCCTGAAACGCTTTTTCTAAAATTGACTGTTCTAATCGTTCAAGTAGTTGTGCATCTTGTTGCATTATTTTCAACATTGTATCAACTTCAGACTGAATAGAATCAAAATAAGCAACAATCTGTTCTTGCACTTTAATGTCGGGAACAATAACAGGCATTGCTGATATCTTTTGAGCATTTACATTTACTTGTCCAATTGCACGACTTAACTGAGACTGTATATAAGTACGACCTCTCACTGAGTTAATGTACGAAGCAAGATATTTTGGCTGTACCTTGGATTTATCAACAACTAATCGAATCAGATAAGATGCAAATACAGCCTTAATTTCATTTTCAAATACAGCCGTTTTACCGACCAACTCTGCACTGTTTGTCCGATTAAAAAGAATATCTCCATCGTTGAGGATATATTTTTCTTCTTCACTAGCAGAAAGGGAAACGTATTTGAGATCATCAAACGACAATCCACCTCTTTTGTTAATGTTTCCCATTCTTAGAATGGGGATTCCTGGTGGTGTATCAAATGCTTTTAGAGAAAGACCGTACTGAGGTTTTTTCAGCAGAATAGATTGAATGGGAATTAAATCTACTCCAGACTTTTCCAGTTGATGAAAAACTTCTTCTAGCGTAACATCCATTAGTCGGTCAGTATCCCGACGCATTTTTTCCAGAAGCTGGCGATCACCATTCAATTCACCGAGTAAGGATTCGATGTGGCTAACAATGTAATGTTGAATGTCAAGAGATCGAATTGCGTCTTTCGGAAAAGGAAGCGGAATAGTTATATTCTGTAGTTTACTTTTTGTTATATGACGAAGACCTACACCACCATGAGCTTGACGAATTAATTCTTTTAAACGCAAGTTAACAGCATATACAAAGAACTTTTTCGTACATCTAGATTCATCCAAATAAACTTTAAATATATGCTGGTTGAGTACAGCATCACCACGGTTCCACAGATGAACTCCAAAGGATGTTCCCGGTGTTCCTGACCATGAAAGCACAATGTCACCGTTGTATATTTTGTGCTTTTTATCTACAAAACCATCGTAGTAGTTAAATGCTTTTGTTTCATCGTTTAGGTTTTGAATTCGTACAATAGGCAACCCTGTGTCTGTCCACTCGCTGGATTTAAATGCTCTTCCATTGATAAGTTGACAAAGATTACCAATTTTTTCTTCTGCCCAAGATATATAATTTTGAGAAATTACTTTTACCATCCTGTCTCCTCCCTGTTACTTACCATTTCATGAAGTCGTTCTAATCTAATTTGCAACTTGCGATGGTTTTCTAGTAACCTTTCAATTATTTCCGAAGGAAGAGGTGAATTTTCAATTTCATTACTATTTTGATTTTTAGCGGTTAAATCATATTCCCGCTTAATCAAGCATTCGATATCTTCAAACCAGCTATTCTCTGTAACATCTGGTCTAGGATATTTTCCCTGAAGGTACGCCTTCATCTGTTGCCAAACCTGACGCGCTTCCGCAAAATGCTCATCTGAAATTGACTTCACCTTGCTGAACTTCTTAAGGTCATCAGGTAAGGCTATCTCCTGATAAAGTACCTCCTTTTGTTGTTCCCCTCTCTCAAAAAAAAGTAATGCGGCTTTAACATCAGAATAGGGGGCAAACGTGCCAGGGGGTAAACTCACAACCATGAACAGATTAAAATCATGAAGCAGTTCTTTCTTCACAGTAGCAAAAGCTCCACCCCGAAAAAGTGTTCCTTCAGGTACTACTATGCCACAACGCGCCCCCTGCTTTGGTTTGAGCTTTTTCATAACATGTTGCAGAAATAAAAGTTCAGTCGCGTTGGCTTTGACGGGGAAATTCTTCTGAATTCGAGTATTTTCTTTTCCACCAAAGGGTGGATTTGTCAAAACCACATCAAACGTCTCATCAAAGAGTCCTGACCCATTCCGGACATCTTCTGCAAGAGTGTTACGCCGTCGTATATCTGGAACTAAAACGCCATGAAGCACCATATTCATTGTGCCAAGCAAGGCGGGTAATGGCTTTTTCTCCTGTCCGACAAAGGTATGGCGCTGGAGAATTTCTCGGTCTTTGGCTGTTTTCTCCTGCTTGTGCGTATGTAAGA
>CAKZMA010000582.1 GCA_937127375.1 uncultured Coleofasciculus sp.
GGGGAAAAACAAGACCCCATAATTAAAAAAAAACCAGTAGAGCGTTCATCGGAAAATAGTCCACTTTCCCCAGAGGCAAGTGGGGGATTAAATGTACCCAAGCCGCCGCAGCCGCCAAAAGCCGAATCCGAAAAAATCGTTGAAAATCTGACAAACATCGTTCAAAAAATACAGCCAGCTACCGATATTTCCTTGCCAGAATATCCAGTTCAATCCAAAGAAAGCGATACTCCTAGCGAATCACGTCGCGATCGCCAATCGGCTGCTATCCCCAAAGAATCTCAATCCCGATCAACCCGTCTCGTGACTTTACAAACGGTTAGAGAATGGGTAGCCGGAGATTTGGGAACCCAGGAGCAGAGGAGCCAGGGTGAGGAGGAGCGGAGGAGTGGAGAAGATAAGGGAGAATTTTCCCAATCACCCATTCCCAATCCCCAATCACCCATTTTCAATCCCCAATCACCAATCCCCAATCCCCAATCACCCATTCCCAATCCTCATTCCCAAAAGAGTCAAGATTTTGTCCTTTCCATTGGCACAATTAGCTTAACTGTCGAAGCACCGCAACCAGAAATTCAAAAGTCAACACCCCCTCCCATGAGATCTAAGCAGGAGATCCAACCTGCTAGTTCAACATCTCGACTCAACCGACATTACATCCGACTTAGGTAGGAGATTGGTAATCGTGGCACTTGCAGATACTGGAAAAGCAATTGGAGCAGTCAGTCAACTGCTTCGCGATCGCCTGCTGGCGCGTTTGGCGGGGACGGTAGGGAATGTGAGAATTGGTAAACCTGAAGTAACGGGTGAAGGTATAACAAATCCCCGATTGAATCTGTTTCTCTACGAAATTCAGCTTGATCCGAATCTGAGAAATCGATCGCTTGATTCGGGTCAACCCACTCCGCTTTGGCTCATCCTTAAGTATTTGCTCACTGCTTTTGATGAAACAGGAGATAGTGATAGCACTCAGGCGCACGAATTCTTGGGAGAAGGAATGCGCGTTCTCCAAGAATTATCATTTTTACCCTTAAGTAGTTTAGCCTCAGATGCGTTAGAATCCCTCAATCCTAATCCGGAAGCGTTAAAAATTACGTTCGATCAGACGTCTTCGGAACTAATTTCTAAGTTGATGCAAGGACCCGATGAGCAATATCGCTGTTCCATTGGCTTTGAAGTGCGTCCGGTGATGATTGCCACGGGTGAGCTGTCTTCTTATTCGCTCCTAGTGGGAGTTGATTATACCACTAATAGGGTGATCGCAGACCAGGGTATTAAAATTCCAGTTCTGCCATCGACGGGACCAAAAATTAACGCGATCGCACCCAGCAAAATTGCCCCACCTCCTGCTTCAGAAACGGCAATTCTGATGATTCAGGGAAGTAATTTAGCCCTATCTAATCTGAGTGTTCGTCTGGGTTCGGTGGAACTGATGATCGTCGCTCAGTCGCCGGATAGCTTGAAGTGTGAGTTAAATGACAATATCCGCGATGGCAGTGCTATTTCGGCGGGAAGTCACCCGATCTGTGTCGTGCAAAACATAGCCAATGATAAGACGCGATCCAGTAATTTATGGGTCGTGAATTTGTTACCTGTTGTCACCGATGTGGAGTTCTCTGTCGATCCAACAGCCCAAATCTTTGGCACTCTCACATTAGAGGGTTTCTTGCTGGGAACAGAACGCGATGATGTTTTCGTAGTGCTTTACCAAGCGGGTGAAACCGTAAGGATGTTCGATGAATTTGAGGTAATTTCACTAGACCAAACTCAATTACAAGTGCCAATTCTTGATGCTGTGCCGTCGGGAACCTATCGAGTCATTCTACGAGTAAATGGTCAGCAGGCACAAAACAGCCCGGAGGTGATGATTCCATGAACACAACCCGTGAATTTATCACCTTTTCTCCCAGCTTGCAGACAGACGATGCTTTGGCAAATTACTGGCTACAGCAAGTCACCGTTCGGTTGCGGCGAGAAATTTGTTGGCGCTGGTACTTGACAAGTGGAATAACGTCCTCGTCTATCCTGCCTCCGGTTAGCGATCGCCTGAGTGATGCACTGGACATGAGTCGCTACTGGCAGCAGAAATGTCAGTTCTACCAAACTGATCCGACGGCTCACTATTTGACCGATAAACTGGCAGAAGATCCGCCGCCGCATCAACCGTTGGTGCAGGGTTCGTTGAGTTGGGTTGTTGATATCCTAGGCTTAGACAAAGTTTCCACCTTTATTCTGGCGCTGGCTCTGATTGTTGCTTTCGATCATGCGGCTAGTGAGGTGATTGCGGCTTGTCTGAATGATCGGGCAGCAACGGCTCCCACCTTAGCGCTGGCACAGAAATTATGGCATCAACCCGAAGCGGTTTTGGCGATCGCTGATCCGGAACATTCCCTGTGGCGTTACGGTTTGTTGCAATCCACTCCGGAAACCCGTTCTCTAATCGGCGTCGATTGGCATAGTCCCTTGGTGGTGTCGCCCCTGATCGCCCAGCACCTGCTGTTTCCTAATTCCTGTTTACCCCAAGTTTTGCTGCCGTTAGCTGACGGTGAATCGCAATTGACCCCCGCCGATGTGAGTGATCGAGATCGTCTGGTGGCATTCCGACTGGGGAACCAGGTAGAGGGACTACAAATCGTTCCCGTTCAATCATCGAGGGGTGCAATACCCACTCAGGTTATTCGAGATATCTCCCAGATTGCAGGGCGAAACGTCGTTGAACTGAAGGGCAATCAAACGCTGTTTGAGAACAGCGTTTATCTCAAGTCG
>CAKZMA010000583.1 GCA_937127375.1 uncultured Coleofasciculus sp.
AATCGCTAATCTTATCAAATTGCCATGTTAAATCCCAATCTGGAAGAAATCCAGCTAACCAAAGAAGAATACGAACGATATTCTCGACACCTAATTCTGCCAGAAGTTGGACTAGAGGGACAAAAACGCCTAAAAGCAGCCAGTGTTCTCTGTATCGGTACCGGAGGACTCGGTTCACCCCTCTTACTGTACTTAGCCGCCGCCGGAATCGGACGTATCGGAATCGTAGATTTTGATATCGTTGATAGTTCCAACCTGCAACGTCAGGTAATTCACGGGACATCCTGGGTAGGGAAACCGAAAATTCAATCGGCAAAAACCCGGATTCTAGAAATTAACCCCTATTGTCAAGTTGATCTCTACGAAACCCGCCTGACATCCGAGAATGCGCTGGATATCGTGAAACCCTACGACATTGTTGTCGATGGAACCGATAACTTTCCCACCCGTTACCTCGTCAATGACGCCTGTGTAATCCTGGGTAAACCTAATGTCTACGGTTCCATTTTGCGGTTTGAAGGACAAGCCAGCGTCTTTAACTACGAAGATGGACCCAATTACCGCGACTTGTTCCCCGAACCCCCACCACCGGGAATGGTTCCTTCCTGTGCAGAAGGTGGCGTTTTGGGTATTTTGCCCGGAATTATTGGACTCATCCAAGCCACGGAAGCCGTTAAAATTATCCTTGGTAAGGGGACAACCCTCAGCGGACGGTTGTTACTGTACAACGCCCTGGAAATGAAATTCCGGGAACTGAAACTTCGACCCAATCCAGTACGCCCGGTTATCGAAAAATTAGTAGACTACGAACAATTCTGTGGTATTACCCAAGCCAAAGAACAGGAGGCGCAACGGTTAATGGCAATTCAAGAAATGACCGTTAAAGAACTCAAGCAATTAATGGATAGTGACACCAAGGATTTTGTCCTCGTTGATGTCCGCAATCCCAATGAATACGAGATTGCTAAAATTCCCGGTGCTGTGTTAGTCCCATTACCGGATATTGAACAGGGTTCTGGCGTCGAAAAAGTTAAGCAACTCCTAAATGGTCATCGCTTAATTGCCCATTGTAAAATGGGAGGACGTTCAGCTAAAGCCTTGGGTATTCTCAAAGAATCCGGAATTGAAGGGATTAATGTCAAAGGCGGAATCACCGCTTGGAGTCGGGAAATTGATCCGTCTGTACCGGAATATTAAACATTAGTGTCAACTTAAGCTTAACCCCTCTCTATCCCCCCTAACCCCCCCTTGAAAGGGGGGAATAGGAAATTGGGCGCATGGGGAATAGGAAATTGGGCGCATGGGGAATAGGAAATTGGGCGCATGGGGAATAGGAAATTGGGCGCACGCCATGCGCCCCTACAATTATCGGTATTTTACAATAGTTAAGTTGTTCGTCATTTAAAGATTATTTTCAATCCCATCAAAATTATTGTAGTGCGGGCATCTTGATCGCTACTAATACGATTAAGTTATTGAGGGCTTGCTGCATAAAGTCCAAGCCTTTATATTGATGCCAATACTCCTCAACTATTTTTACCAAGGACAAATTAAAAATAACGTAGCTGACTTCTCGCTTGCGCGAGTATGACTAATGACTAATGACTAATGACTAATGACTAATGACTAATAACGAATATTCATGCTGAGAAAAAATAAACTGGTTCTACGGGTAACATTAGCCCTAATTGTTATCCTAATGAGCGGGAGTGTCATCGCTTACTCTCTGTTCGTACAACATAATCTCTGGCTGGCAAAAGCACCAGTGGGGGCAAAACTCGTTCCTCAAGATACCCTGATCACAGCCTTAGTGTCTACAGATAGCGGCAAATGGCGGCAATTGGAGCGATATGGTACACCCAACACTCTAGCGGCGTTCGTCAGACAACTCGCCCAACTCGAGGAAAGCCTGCTAACGGAAAATGGCTACGACTACGAGGATGATATCCAGCCGTGGTTAGGTGAAACGGTGATGATTGCCTATCGGGGGGATAGTACATTTGCACCAGAAACGGAATCAGAGCAAACGTCCCCTGTCACGCTACCGTTTATCAAACTCCCCGACTTAATTATCTTACCCATTAATAACCCCGCCCAAGCTAAAGAAATTTGGGCTAAAACCACGTATCAGAAAGTGACTCAGTTTGGCGAAAGAACCTATCGCGGGGTTCAGATTCGCGAAACCCAAAAGCCCAATAGCCAAAACTATTCGGTTACTGTTTTGGAACGGTTTGTCGTGGTTACGTCAAATCCCCAAACCATGGAACAGGTGATTGACACCTATAAAGGGGTGAAATCTGTGGCATCTACGCCGGGATATATTGAGGCTTTAGCGACAATTGACACCACCCAGGCGTTTGCTCAAGTGTACTTAAACCTACCTGCATTCACCGCCACCGCCGCCGCCAACTCCACGCGATCGCTCCCGCCGGAACAGTTGGCTCAAAGGCAACCCCAGCAAGGGCTGGTGACGAGTATTTCCTTGGAGTCGGATGGGATACGTTTTCGCGGCATGTCTTGGCTGAAACCGAATAGCCAAAACGCCTATCCCATAGAGAATACCAGTAGTCGTTTACCCAGACGCCTCCCTGCCAATACCCGATTAATGCTGAGTGGTAGTAATTTCGCCCAATTGTGGAATAGTTACGCCCAAAACGCCCCCTCTAATCCCCTGATCCCCATTCCCCCAGCGAATCTGAGTGCTGGGATACAGACAACTCTGGGCGTAGATGTACAAGAGGATTTATTACCCTGGATGGCAGGTGAATGGGTAATCGCCCTCATCCCCGCGACTGAGGATTTGCTCACACCCCCAGAAAACCAGCCGCCACCCATGCTAGGCGCAGGTATCACCGTCATGATTCTATCGAGCGATCGCGCGGCTACAGAAAAAGCATTCCAGCAGCTTGATCAAGTGATGGAAACTCGCTATCAGTTGACGGTGGAAAACACCCAACTTAATAATCAACCAGTGGTACGGTGGACATCTATCCTAGGAGGCATTACCGCTACCCACGGCTGGTTAGAAGGAAATATCGCATTTCTCACCTTCGGCGCACCCATTGCTGATGCCATTGTTCCTCAACCCCAAGCCCCCTTGACTCAAACACCACTGTTTCAGCAAATCGTACCCACAAAACCCAGTCCCCACAATGGTCAAGTTTTCATTGAGGTTGAGCGTCTCTTAAATCGAGATAATTTAAATTTGCCTCAACTTCCCTCTCAACTTGATCAGATGATGCAAGCAATCCGCGCGATCGGTTTGACGACAGCCGTAGAAGATCAGCAAAACACACGTTTTGACTTATTTGTCAAGCTAAAAACGATACTACCGTCCAATCCAGTTCCGGTTCCTTCTTCTCCGATACCATCCCCTTGAGGAGATGAGGGAGATG
>CAKZMA010000584.1 GCA_937127375.1 uncultured Coleofasciculus sp.
AATGACCAATGACGAATAACGAATGACCAATGACCAATGACCAATGACCAATGACCAATGACCAATGACCAATGACCAAAATGCGAACAACCAAAATTGAACGAGTGCGAGGCGTCAACGATGTCTTGCCCGATGATTACGCCATCACTAAACAACTTGAAGATACCCTGCGCCAAAGCTTCCAATCCTTCGGCTATCGTCCAATTGACGTGCCACTGATTGAATATACAGAACTGTATTTAAGGAAATCCGGTGAAGAAATCGCCCCCCGTCTCTATGACTTCATCTACCGCAACCGCCGCCTTTGCTTGCGCCCCGAATTTACCGCCTCGGTTGTCCGCGCTTATGTAGACAACCTGCAAGGCGTTCCTCAACCCATTCGCCTCTACTATGCGGGTTCGGCTTTCCGCTACGAACGTCCCCAAAAAGAACGCTACCGCCAGTTTAACCAGATGGGGATTGAACTGATTGGCGCGACAGGGGCGATGGCAGATGCTGAAATTATCGCGATCGCATCCCAAGGGTTAAATCGTTTAGGATTAAGCGGGTGTCGAATTGTCCTGGGTCATATTGGTGTAATCTCTAAATTTCTGGATAACCTCCAGCTCGAAAGTCGCTTGCGTAGCTTCTTGCTAACCAATATGGAAATTTTACGCAAGGAAGGCAAATCCGCCGTCGAACAGCGTTTGTGTGATATCTATCCCGCTTTTGCCCTCTATACCTCTAACCCCCAACTGAGTCCAGAACAGACTAACCCAGAAACAGTCCACAGCCAACGGTTGAGTCAACTCTTTCAGGGAATGGCAGAATCCGACGCCCAAACTGCGATTCTGGATCTCCTAGACAGCATGAACATTGAATTGGCGGGTAATCGCGACGCCCAGGAAATTGTTGATCGCCTGCTGACTAAAATAAAACGCCAAGATCAAACTGAGAGAGTCAGTAAGGCGCTAGAGTTTATGAGTCAACTGGGACAACTGGTAGGAGAACCCACGGAAGTCTTAAAAGAAGCCCAAACTCTTCTCACTGCCCATGGTATCGATGATGCTGGACTTGAGCAACTGCGTGAGATTATTAAGACATTAGAATTCTACGATCTAGATTCTAGTCAAATTAGCCTGGATTTAGGACTTAGCCGAGGATTGCAATACTATACAGGCATGATTTTTGAAATTTATCATGGCGCAGGCAAACAGGAGCGACAAATCTGCGGCGGCGGTCGATATGATGATTTAGTGGGAACCTTCGGCGGACGCCAAGATACCCCAGCTACCGGCTTTTCCTACGGGATGGAACGGCTAAGATTAGCCCTAGAAGCCGAGGGCAAAGTTTGGCAAGTACAGCGACAGATGGATGCTTTAGTTGTTCCTGTCAGTCAAGATGATGCTGGTTATGCCATTGGCGTTGCCCAACAGTTACGACAGATGGGATTAGCTGTAGCCATGGATCTTAGAGGCAAAAGTGTTTCCAGTAACTTTCAATACGCCAACAAACAAGGCATTCCCTACACCATTCTCGTGGGTTCAGAGGAACGACAAGCGTCAAATGTTGTACTCAAGCAGATGGATTCCGGAGAACAGCAGCAGTTAACCGTAAGCGACGCCGCCAAGTATATTCATGATCGATTAAGCCGGATAACTTGACAAATGATGGTGCTTGCTTTTTTTCAGAAGCGGGTATCACAAATGACCAATGACGAATGACCAATGACAAATCACCAATGACAAATTACCAATCACCCGTGCGCCTCGCTCTCCCCAGTAAAGGAGCGCTGGAACGCTCGACAAGCAGCCTCCTGTCAGCCTGTGGAATGAGTGTCTTTAGACCGAGCGATCGCCAATATTTCGGCTCGATTCCTTCACTCCCTCAAATTAATGTACTTTTCCAACGAGCTGCTGATATTTTCACCAAAGTTGAAGAAGGTAGCGTTGACCTAGGAATTACTGGCTATGATGTCGTCTGTGAAGAAGGCGTGGGTCATGATAATGTCGTGGTTATTCATGACCGTTTGGGTTACGGTAAATGCGAACTGGTATTAGCTGTTCCCGAAAGTTGGGTGGATGTCTCCTCGATTGAAGATTTAGCCGAACTTACCCTTCTATTTAAAGAAAAAGGTAAAACCCTAAGAATTGCCACGAAATATCCCAATCTGACCAGAGATTGGTTGTATGAAAAGCTAATTGTCAACTTTTCTCTCGTCTCCGTCCAAGGAGCAATGGAAGCCGCGCCCAGTATGGGTTATGCGGACATGATTGCCGATGTTACCAGCACGGGAACCACCCTGCGAGAAAACCGCTTGAAGCGGATTGCTGGTGGTACACTGTTAAAGTCCCAAGCCTGTCTCATTGGTAATAAACGCCTCCTCCAAGACGATCCCACAAAACTGGATACAACGAAAACCATCTTGGAATTAATTGAGGCAAATCTGAATGCCAAAAAATATGTCTCGATCACGGCGAATGTTCGCGGTAAGTCAGCCGATGAGATTGGCAACTATTTGGTCAATCATAGTGAATTAAGCGGTTTAACTGGGTTACGAGGACCCACGATTGCCAAGGTTTATTCTAAGGAAGAAAAGGATTGGTATGCGGTGACGATTGTCGTTGAGCAAAGAATGTTGCTGGCGGCTGTTAATCATCTAAGAAATACGGGTGGGAGTGACATGACAATTACGTCACCCGACTATGTATTTGGTTCCCAGTCTCAGAACTATCAGGTATTCTTGGAACGATTAAAGGAAGATTAATAAACCAGGACATCTGATGAACGGCTTTATCTGGATGAGGAATTACGGATTACGCGAGGGAAAAAGGGTACTGTTTTAGTCGGTGAACGACAAAACTGATTTTGCTTTCCAGATTGTAGAGACGTTGCATGCAACGTCTCTACAGGTTACCTAACAAGAGGCTAGTCAAATGTAATAAATCCGCGTTCTAGGCTTTAGTTTTAGCGCGAATTCTGGCAGGTTCATAGTAAACTGGAGATCCTTGATCGGCAACAAAACGACAAGCCCAGTAAGAACGAATAAAACTCTTCCAAATCGGCTCGTTTGAGTTTCGGTAATACTCGCCTAACACGGGTTTAATTGCCTCGGTTGCCGTCTTCAAGTGATAGTGGGGCATATTCAAGAAAATATGATGCGCCACATGAGTCCCGATATGATGATGAATGGGATTAATAAAGCCGTAATCCCGATCAATTGTTGATAATGCCCCTTTCAGGAAATACCAATCATCTTCCCGATACCAGGGAATATCCGGTTCAGTGTGATGCATAAACGTGACCAAATCTAGCCAGATTACAAACACAACATAAGGAACCAGGTAGTATTTCACCAGAAATAGCCAGCCGAACTGAAATGTCAGTCCACCTAAAAAGGCAACCATTAGCACCCAGAGAACGGAACTGGTGATAACATCCCATTTTTCCGAGGGACGGAATAACGGACTATTGGGCATAAAATGGGAACCTTCGCGATCAGAAGATCGCTTAAATAGATAGAGGGGATAGGCTAGCAATGGTAAATTAAAGCGGAATAGCTTTTCATACCATGGCATCTGCTCATACTTACTCTGAGATACCGGATACCAGCTTTCATCTGTTTCCAGGCTACCCGTATTGGCATGATGAGTTCTGTGACTGATGCGCCACCCATGGAAGGGCACTAGGATGGGAGTGTGAGACAGATGTCCAATCAGGTTATTCAGCCATTTGATCTTAGAGAAAGAGCCATGACCGCAGTCATGACCCACCACAAATAATGCCCAAAACATGGTTCCTTGCAGTACCCAGAAGATGGGGAAAAAGAACCAGGAATCCAGTTTATAGGCGATGGCATAAAATCCAGCGATGATGCCAATGTCTAGAAAGAAGTAACTTAGAGACTTCCAAACAGAGGGTTCAAAACAGTAGGCGGGAATTGCCGCTTTCAAGTCTTGAAGAGTAAAGGGTAACTCTTCTTTCCGAGTGGATGGGGCTGTAATCGTTGTCGGGTTGAGAACTGTGTTTGATTGCACGAAACTTCTAAATTTAATTGAAAAACCTACATTTAATCAACTACCTGCCACACACAATATGCCAGGTGAACCGGGTAAATATAGGCTTGAATTACACAAGCTTGATTGTAACCTTTTATGACCTTAGTTGTTCAAATAAATCTAAAATTAGCGGATCAGTTGTTTGTCAGTCAATAACTACGCTATCGCTTCGCGGCTCATCCCATTAGCACCAAAATAGCGTTTATGCCAGATGTTGCTTTTGATCCCCATAGCGATATTCTATAGTATCAGTCAGTGTAAAACATAGTTGACACAATACTATAAATATGTATTCAGTAGTCAATCAGACGTAGCTCTAACACTATAACTAGATGTGTTGGTTTAAGCAACCTCAACCCAACCTACAATAATAAAAGTGCGATCGCGTTCATCTTCAGCCGATGAA
>CAKZMA010000585.1 GCA_937127375.1 uncultured Coleofasciculus sp.
AAAATACAGGAAATTTAGATGATGGAACAATTGTTACTAAGGGAACTGAGTAGTAGCGACATCGATTGGATGATTGCGACAGGCAAGCAACAAGAAGTTACACCGGGTAGTGTAATTATTGAACCTGGGAAAACAATTGATAAATTGTACATCCTACTGGATGGCAGTTTAACAATGACGGTCTCCCAATCTCCAGGAGAAGGCAACCTCCTTGCCGGCGCCTTTGCTCTCTTAGAAGGGAACGAGGTTTCAGGACGAGAGGTTGCTAAATTATCGAGTGGCGAAATAGCTGGAGAGGAATTTTTACTGGAAACTCGCCCACCCATGACGACAATTCGGGCGATTGAAAAATCTCTATTGTTGTCAATTTCTCACCAGCAACTATCGACAAAACTTGAAGAAGATATAGAGTTTGCTGCCCATTTTTATCGCATTGTGGCGATTATGCTTTCCGACAGACTCCAGGACGTCTCTAATCAGTTAGGTCATGGCAAAATTAGTCAGAGTCAGTCACTGAAGGAAGTTTTATTTGTGTTTGGGGAATTTAGCGATAGTGACCTAGATTGGATAATTGCCATGGGTCGCACCGAAGAAATTCCGGCAGGCATGACACTCATCCAAGAAGGGAAACCTGTCGATGCGCTGTATATTATCTTAAACGGAACAATGAAGGTTTCGGTGGCTGAAGGAGACAGCAATCCTCTCACCCGTGCCTTTGCCACATTGGGGTTGAGCGAAACGACACAAAGAGAGGTAGCCAGAGTATCGAAGGGGGAAATGGTGGGAGAAACCGCCGTTGTCGGGTCAGGAACAGCTCCCAATACGATCCAAGCCCTAGATAATTCCTTAGTGTTGTCAATTCCCCGACAGCAATTGAAGGTCAAACTAGAGCAGGATGTCAGGTTTGCGGCGCGATTTTATCGAGCGATCGCCGCCCTATTATCCGATAGATTGCGATCGCTGATTACTCGCATCGGTTATGGCAGACGTACCTACAGCACCGGTCAATTGCTTGATGAAAATATTGAATATGAAGATGAATTAGACATCGGTGTCATGGATCAGATGTCACTGGCGGGAAGCCGATTTAAATGGATGCTGAGTCGCCTCAGAGCTAGTTAAATACTCATGGAAAGTTTCCCCTCATTGATGACCGTTGAATTAACATAAAAATAGGCTGGAGTCAATGGTAGACCAAAAAACTTTATTTAGGCAAGAATCATTAGAACGTTTATCGTCCCCGGAACGTCTAGACCAACTCATGAAAGTCGTCAGTCCCAAAGACTGGCTACCTTTAGCCACACTGGGTTCTTTGGTCGGTATAGCCTTCATTTGGAGTATTGTGGGACGAATTCCGATCACAGCTCGCGGTCAGGGAGTACTCATCTATCCTCGCCAAGTTTTGGATGTGCAGTCCACTAGCTCTGGACAGATTAAAGAGTTGAAAGTGAAAGTTGGAGATCAGGTCAATACCGACGATGTAATTGCCACAGTTGAGCTACCTGAAATTCAAAAACAGTTGCAGCAACAAAAAGAAAAACTCAAAGAGTTACAACAGCAGAATCAGGGAGTTAACCAGCTTCAAAGTGAACGAACCCAACTGGAACTCAGAACCATTGAGCAGCAGCGCCAAAGCATCCAAGAACGGATTCGCAACATTGAAGCGCTCACTCCGATTCTCCAACAGAGAATTACCTCATCGCTCCAGCAGCAACGCCAGAGTATCCTGGAACGCATCTCTAACACTGAAGCCCTGACTCCTACCCTGCGGGATCAAGGTCGAGAAGCGCTCAAAGCTGAACGGGAAGCTCTTGAAAATCAATTGGAAACGGCGGAAAAATCCCGTGCTAATCTGAAGAGACGGTGGGACGTTCGTGAAGATTTATTTAACAGAGTAGCAACTGATGCAAATGGAAATCCGATCTTAGATAAAAATGGAAATCCAATCAAGTTTTCGGTAATTACAGAGGATGTGGTTCGGCAAGCGGAACAAGAGTACCTGAACAACGAAGCCAACATCGGTAACTTAAAAGCTCAATTGAGAGCACTGGAAGCCAGACAAACTGAAGCTGAAAAGAACTTTCGAGATAACCTCAATAGTATTTCTGAACTTCAAGCCCAACTAAAAGAACTCGACGGGCGGGAGGCGGAGGCACAAAAGAACTACCGAGACAACCTGAATGTCCTATCAGAACTCAGAGCCCAGCTACGAGATTTGGACAGCAAAATACCCAACCTGAAGCAGCAGAACCTGGAATCTTTAACGTCCAGGCAAAATCCAATTCAGGAAGTGAAGCGGGAAATCGCTAAGCTAGAACTGCAATTACAACAAAACAGCGAGATTAGAAGTTCCTATACCGGACGTGTCTTAGAAATCACAGCCACAAATGGACAGGTTCTCAGTCCAGGTTCTCGTCTGGGATCTATAGAAGCACAGAGGCAATCTAAAGAGTTAGTGGCTGTCACGTTCTTTGCCGTTCAGGATGGCAAGAAAATCGAACAGAGAATGAAAGATCTTACAGCCAAGGGTAAAGCGGTTGAAGTTCAAGTTACACCGACTACAGTCAAGCGAGAACGTTTTGGCGGCATTAAGGGGACTGTAACCGATGTATCAGCGTTCCCGATTACCAAAGAGGGTGTAGCTGTGAGTGTGGGAAATGCACAAGTGGTGGAAAATTTGGTGACCCAAGTCCCACAGCTAGAAGTAGTTGCCCAACTCAAGCCGGATTCCTCAACGTTTAGCGGCTATGCCTGGTCTTCTTCCAAAGGTCCTCCCATGAAAATGACATCTGGAACCACGACCACCGTTAGAGCCACAGTAGAAGAAGTCCCGCCGATCACCTTTGTATTGCCGTTCTTGAGGTCATTTTTTGGGTTGAGCTAATCCATTTACACCAATGACCCGTAACCCATGACTAATGATCAAATTAAAGCTACAACCATTATTTAAACGTAAAGCACCGAGCCGAGTCAAAACCCCAACCCTGCTACAGATGGAGGCAGTGGAGTGTGGGGCAGCGGCGTTAGGGATTATGTTAGGTTACTATGGCAAGATTGTACCCTTAGCCGAACTGCGACGGGAATGTGGCGTCTCTCGCGATGGTAGTAAGGCATCCAATATGTTGAAGGCTGCCAGAAATTACGGACTTAAAGCCAAAGGGTTTAAAAAGCAGCTAGATAGCCTTCTGGAGCTAACCCCCCCCTATATTGTGTTTTGGAACTTCAACCACTTTCTCGTGGTTGAGGGATTTGCCAAGGGGCGTGTTTTCCTCAATGATCCTGGAACTGGACCGAGAAACGTATCATTTCAGGAGTTTGACGAAGCCTACACTGGAGTCGTGCTGGTGATGGAACCAGACGAGGGCTTTCAAAAAGGAGGTCGTAAACCGAGTATCGTCAACGCCCTGCGCGATCGCTTACGTGGCTCGACTCCAATATTGATGTACTGTGTCATCGCTGGATTCCTATTGGTGCTACCTCAGCTCGCCATTCCTATATTCAGCAAAATATTCGTGGATCAAATCTTAGTAGAAGGGATGTCAGATTGGCTACGACCCCTACTACTGGGAATGGGACTCACCGCCTTACTGCGAGGATTATTGGAGTGGCTGCAGCTGCAATTTTTGCGACGGATGAAAATCAAACTGGGCGTGGAAATGTCCGGCAAATTCCTGTGGCATATTCTCCACTTACCTGTAAGTTTTTACGCTCAACGATTTGCTGGGGAAATTAGCGATCGCGTCAGTCTCAATGATGAAGTTGCCGATGTCATTTCTGGACGGCTGACTGCCACAATCATTGATCTGGTGATGGCGGTCATTTATGTCTTAGTCATGTTCTTCTATAACATCCCACTCACCTTGATTGGGGTGATGTTTGCTGCGATCAACATCTTCACATTGCAGTTAGTATCCCGCCAACGCAAAGATGCCAATATGCAACTCACCCAAGCCTATGGCAAAGTCGCCGGGGTTTCTATCTCTGGACTTCAGAGCATGGAAACGCTCAAAGCCTCTGGTTTAGAGTCAGATTTCTTTTCCAAGTGGGCGGGTTATTACGCCCAAGCGATTAATGTGCAAAAAGATTTGGGTGTTACTAACCAAACCCTAGGAGTACTGCCGTCATTTCTCTCTGCCATAGCCGATGTGATGATTTTGCTAGTCGGCGGCTTGCAAGTTATCGAGGGAAATCTCAGCATCGGGGATTTAGTCGCCTTCCAAAGCTTATTACAAAGTTTCTTAGATCCCGTTAACAATCTCGTCAACTTTGGCAGTACCCTCCAAGAACTCGAAGGTGACTTGAACCGTTTAGATGATGTCTTGCAAAACCCGACGGAAGAGAAGGGGAGATGGGGAGACGAGGCACAAGCCAGTCAAGACAGCGATGGTTATGCTCACCCTGACTCTGCTTCCCCTACTCCTCTACTCACTTCGCCTCGTTTGGAAGGATATGTCGAGTTAAAAGATATTACCTTTGGATACAGTCGTGTAGCTGAACCCCTAATTCAAAACTTTAATCTCTCACTGCAACCGGGGCAGCGAGTCGCCCTAGTCGGTGGCAGCGGTTCTGGGAAATCGACCCTTGCCAAATTAGTATGTGGACTCTACGAACCTTGGCAGGGTGACATCTGCTTTGATGGTCAACCCAGAACCCAAATTCCCCGCCATATCCTGACGAATTCAGTCGCCATGGTTGAGCAGGATATCTTTCTGTTTGCCGGAACGATTCGGGACAATTTAACCTTATGGGATAGTACAATTCCGACCAGCAAAATTATCCAAGCTTGCGAAGATGCGGCAATTGACGATGTTATTTTTTCCATCTCCGGAGGCTTAGAGGCACAATTAGCAGAAGGGGCGACAAACTTAAGTGGAGGGCAGCGGCAACGTCTGGAAATTGCCAGAGCCTTAGTGAACAATCCCTCAATCTTAGTGATGGATGAAGCCACCAGTGCTCTAGATACAGAGTCCGAAGAAATTATCGATCAAAACCTGCGTCGTCGGGGATGTAGCTGTATTATCGTCGCGCACCGACTGAGCACGATCCGAGATTGTGATGAAATCGTCGTCTTCGAGCAGGGAAAGGTAGTGCAGCGGGGAACTCACGAAACCCTGTCGCAGCAACCTGGGGTGTACGCCCGCTTACTTAAAAGTGATGAGCAGGAGTAGGGGTTTGGTCTCCAAACCCCATTTCCTAGGTAGGAGGAGATGGCGGTAGGGGTTTGGTCTCCAAACCCTCTCCAAACCCCATTTCCTAGGTAGGAGGAGATGGCGGTAGGGGTTTGGTCTCCAAACCCTCTCCAAACCCCATTTCCTAGGTAGGGGGAGATGGCGGTAGGGGTTTGGTCTGTATTGGAAGGAGAATTCATTATCATGCAAGTGACAGAAAACACCAAGAGTACGCCGGAGCAGCTGCATCGATTAAAGCGGAACCAAACCTGGCTATTGGATGACCCACAAACAGTTTGGATCATCGAGTCAGGAGCGATCGCACTTTTTGCGGTTACGCTTAAACAGAACCATCGTCTCACGTCACGTCGCTATCTGTTCACGGCTAAATCAACAGAAGCCGTTTTTGGTGTCCGTGTGGATTTGGATAGGACAGAGGGAGCGACAGCAGGAGCTTCAGAGCCGCAACGCTGCCTCCTGGCTGTAGCGGTGGAAGAGACGGTATTACGCCAAGTCTCTCCAACTCACCTTGAGCAACAATTCGCTGATGGCCCCTCTGAAATCGGACGGCTAGTCGAGGGGTGGATTCATCGATTAGGTCGCTGGTTATCCAATGGCTCCCCCCCAGTGATTTCCTTGGAAACGGAGGGAATTCAACACTTAACCCTGAGCGAGGGACAAAAGCTAAAGCCAAAGCGGGATGCTTTTATTTGGGTTCGAGTGATTGCCGGAATAGTCAATTTGATCGGAAATCCCCAACTAGAGCTCTCTAGCGATTCTAAATCCTTATGGTTACCGTTGGGTGACGGTATGTGGCTAGAGGCAACCGACACCGTTGAACTAGACACGGTGAACTTTGACTATATCCGCGATTTAGAGACTCTGCTCTTAAGTCTGAATCATCTTCATGAGTATTTTTTCCGCTACATTCAACTCGTTCTTGAGCAGGAAATGCGGGAAGAATTACAACGGTTTCGGATGAGGGAACGCCTCAACCGAAAGATGTTACAGGATGCTAATCGGGAATTAGCCTCTGTACTCAAACCCCAGGACGTAAGTTCTATTGCCGGAGGAACGGACTTGCTGGTGGCAGCCGGTGCCGTTGGTCATGCCTTGGGCGTTACCATTAATCCGCCGCCTCCGTCGGAAGATTTGCAACGAGTTAACGAGCTAGAAGCCATCGCTCGTGCGTCCCAAATCCGGATGCGGCAGGTGCTGCTTGTAGACCATTGGTGGACAGACGATAGTGGTCCCCTGCTTGCCTACACCCTTGGAGATAAGCACCCTGTCGCCTTGCTCAGAGCCAAGAATGGCTACGAATTGTTTAACCCCCAAGATATGGTGCGGACTGCCATTGATGCCGAGGTAGCGGCAACCCTAGACCCCGTTGCCTATATGTTTTATCGCCCTTTCCCTGCCAAACCGCTTAAAAGCCTAGACATTGCCAAATTCGGATTTAAGGGGGTAACGAAAGATTTACTAATAATTTTGTTGGTGGGGATGGCTTCTACCCTGCTGGGGATGATTACGCCTTGGGCGACTGGAATCATGATCGAAGAGGCTATCCCCAATGCTCAGATTGGTTTATTGGGGCAAATCTGTTTGGCACCCTTAGCTGCGGCATTTGGTTCAGCCGCGTTTGAGTTAGCGAGAGGCTTTGCCATGATGAGAATGGAAACGATCGCAGATGCTTCTACCCAATCAGCCGTATGGGATCGTCTGCTCAAACTCAGCGTGCCTTTCTTTCGCCAATATTCCATCGGCGATCTAGAATCCCGTGTTTCTGCGATCGCTGAAATTCGTAGCAAACTTAGCGGTACTACCCTGCGGACTATTTTTACCAGTTTCTTTTCTTTATTTAATTTGGGGCTGTTATTTTACTATAGTGCCAAATTAGCTTGGCTGGCTCTGGGTGTGGCTATTGTTTCTATTGCCTTCACGACTGTTTTCGGTATCTTAACCGTGCGTCAATCACGTCCCCTGCAAGAAATCAAAGCAGATATATTTGGCATCATGGTGCAGCTGATTGGCGGGGTGGCTAAACTGAAAGTCGCTGGTGCTGAGGAACGAGCTTTCGCTTACTGGAGTAAACAGTACAGCAAACAACAAAAACTGGTGCTCATTAATCAGCAAATTGAAGATATTGTGCAACTGTTCAATACATTGCTGCCAAGTATCAGTTCGGGTGTATTGTTCTGGCTGGTTGTCACCTTGAATACCAAAGCTCAGGCTTCTGGAGAAACGGTACTATCGATCGGTACTTTCCTGGCATTCAATTTAGCCTTTGGCACTTTTATTAACGGGGCTGGTGATTTGAGTAATACCCTGATTGATGTTTTGGATGTGGTGACGCTGTGGAAGCGGGCGGAGCCAATTCTGAAAGCGATGCCCGAACTTAATCCCAATTCAGCCGATCCGGGCAGACTGTCGGGGAAACTGGGACTGGAGCGGGTTACGTTCCGCTACCGAAATGATGGACCGTTGATTTTGCAGGATGTTAGTCTTTACGCCAACCCTGGAGAATTTATTGCCTTTGTTGGACCTTCTGGAAGTGGCAAATCGACGGTATTGAGGATGCTGCTGGGGTTTGAAACCCCTGTGTCGGGAACAGTTTCCTATGATGGTCAGGATTTGGCAGGGCTGGATATTTATGCCGTGCGCCGCCAGCTTGGGGTGGTGATGCAAAATGGTCGAATTATGTCAGCTTCTATGTTTGAGAATATCTCCGCCGGTGCCTTGATTACGATGGATGAGGCGTGGGAAGCGGCTCGGATGGCTGGGTTAGCCGAGGATATTGAATCTATGCCGATGGGAATGCACACGGTAATTAGTGAGGGGGGTACTAATATTTCTGGGGGACAACGACAGCGACTTTTAATTGCGCGATCGCTGGTGTTAAAGCCTTCCATTTTACTCTTTGATGAGGCGACTAGCGCTTTGGATAATCGCACTCAGGCGATCGTCAGTGAAAGTCTGGATAAGTTGCAGGTGACACGAGTGGTGATTGCTCACCGATTGAGTACAATTCGCAATGCTAACCGAATTTATGTGATTGAGTCTGGGCAGGTTGTGCAGGTGGGAAATTATGAGGAGTTGGCGAATCAGGAGGGGCTGTTTGCCCGATTAATTGCACGGCAAGTTTAAGGGGAGATGGGGAAGATGGGGGAGATGGGGAAGATGGGGGAGATGGGGAAGATGAGGGAGATGGGG
>CAKZMA010000586.1 GCA_937127375.1 uncultured Coleofasciculus sp.
GAAATGGCAATCACCAGAGTCTACATCACACCACTTCATTGTGGAAGGAATATCCACAAGATATTTAATAGTGTGAGTTGTAGTTTCAGGCGGCGCTATGTTAATTTAATGAGCTAGGGGCGATTAGCACAGTGGTAGCGCACTTCCTTCACACGGAAGGGGTCACTGGTTCGAGTCCAGTATCGCCCATTTAAGTTTCATGACAATACCTAATCATTGCGCTTTCGGCGATCGCTGATTTTTCTCTACAAAAATCAATAGAGTGCTGTTTAGTTTTCACTCTCAGAATTCCCACCCTAGCAGAAACTGGTATTCCGTCAAAAGAGGATAAATTCTCAATTATCTGATTACAGCGCCGCTCCCCCTTTTTAGATCCCCCTGCTCTTCCTATCTACTACGTTTGAGCGCAACTCGGTATTAAGTAGGTGGACACAATTAACGTGAACGGTTGAGATTAGGGAACAGGGAACACCTCGGACTTCGGCGTGAGCGCTCAGTCGAACGCTTACCTCGACTTACTTCGGCTTCGCTCAGTAACACGCTCGGTAACACGCTCGGTGTGTAACAGGGAACAGTAAGGGTTTGAGGGGGATTGACAAAACTTAATACAGTACTGTTTTCTTTTGTCCGACTACTTACTTTTCTCCCTTTTCCTCCCTATTAAGCAGGGAGTAGAATGTCCCCACAACCACGACGAGGGCGAGAAGTAGCGCATATTCTGGAAACGTGAGAAAGATTACAATGATTTCCAGGATGATTTTCATAGCTTCTACGTTTTGCATGAGTGTTTTTCTGGTGGGTTCGACAATTTCATCAAACTCGGCGACTGTCGGAATCAGTGTCGTTCCGACAAAAGTCCGACAAAAAATCGGCATGAGTAAAGCTACGGGTCAAATATGAGCGATGTCGGTTAGAGTGGCTCCACAGTACATCCGGGAGGTTAAGCAAGCTTATAAACGTCGCTGTCACACTCAGCAACGTTTGGCTGAGGAGTTGGGGATGAACCGAGACACGATTAGTAAATTTGTCAATGGCAAGTTCATCAGTTACTCCTACTTCGAGGAAATTTGCCAAAAATTAGGGCTAAATCTGGAAAAAATCGCTGATTTTGAGATTGAGGAGAATGAACCGTCAGACTCGTCTGAGCGACTTTCTTCCCTAGAAGAACGGTTGCTGGGGTATGGGGGACTTTCTGATCTTAAATCCCCGTCTGATCCGGTAGAACCGCCACCCCAGCACAGGTTTCCGGTTCTGTTTGATCGAATTCTTGAGATTGACTTTAAGGAACAGTCTCAGCGATTTAAACAGGTGATTGAACTTCAGCGCACCGCAGGCTTTTTGGTTCATGGTGAGCCTTGCTATGGACAGCAATTTTTGCTGAATCGACTGTTGCGGTTGATCCCAGGGCGGCAGAATCAATCTCCGATTAAAATTGATGTTAGCTCTAGTGGTGTGGGTAAGAGTATCCCAAACTTGTGGCGAGAACTTACTGCTTGTCTCCAATTACCTAGAGAAGCGACACCTACGGAGATTATGGATCGAGTTTGCGATCGCTGGCAAACTCAGGATGTTATTTTTGTCTTCTATACGGTGGATTATATGCCGCAAAGTATGCTTTCTGAATGGCTACAGGAGTTCTGGGAACCGTTGGTGACAAGAGCAAAGAAAACTCTACCCCAGGGCGATAGGTATTTGTTGATGTTTCTGGTGGATAATTGTGGCAGTGTTGGTCAATCGAATGTTAGGTTAGCTGAGAACTTTGAGCAACCGGAGTATCCCTTACGCTTACCGCCAGCGAGTCTATTTCCACGAGAAGCCCTGGATGAGTGGATAGACAATCTGAGTATATCGAGCCAACTCCAGATACCGACTGGATTGACTGCCAATGTTTTGTTAGAACGTTCTGATAACGGTGTTCCTCACTATGTTTATGAAGAAATATGTAGGCATTGTGGACTTAGTTGGGAAGGAGTATTGGCAAAATGGTTAATTTAAGCCACCCACTTGCGGCTAAAGGTAAGCCCTATTACACAGGTAAGCCCATCTCTGAGGAAGCCTGGAAAAAAACAGGAATAGCCCCTTATTTGCCCTCGCCAGAACTGGTTAATGCGGTGAATTTAGCGATATTTCTAGAAAAACGTCCGTTGTTGTTGAAAGGGGAACCGGGATGCGGTAAGACACGATTAGCGGAGGCGGTGGCTTATGAATTAGGCTTACCTTATGAGCCGTGGTATGTTAAGTCAACCAGTCGGGCGCAAGATGGACTTTACACCTACGATGCGGTGCGTCGTCTACACGATGCTCAACTGGTGCGGATGGGTGAAAAAAGCCAGTCTCAGGTGGAGAATTTAGAGCATTATATCAAAATGGGGGCATTAGGACGGGCGTTTCAAAATCATCAGCGCACCGTGGTGCTAATTGATGAAATTGATAAGGCGGATATCGATTTCCCTAACGATTTGTTGCGGGAACTTGACGAGCAGACGTTTGTTATTGAGGAAACGGGGGAGAAGGTTAAGGCAGTTTATCCGCCGATTGTGTTTATTACCAGCAATGATGAAAAAGATTTACCGGATGCTTTTTTGCGTCGTTGTCTGTTTCATTATATTGAGTTTCCGGGGTCAAACCAGTTAGTTGAGATTATTAACGCTCATTTTCCGGCATTGACGCCAGCGTTAGTTGAGGCGGCGGTAGAGCGATTTACTGAGTTGCGAGAGAAGATGGTGAAGGGGAAGTCGGGGAAAAAGGTGAGTACGAGTGAGTTATTGGATTGGGTGGCGGTGTTGCAGCAGTTTCCCCAGGATGAGGTGTTAAAACAGCTTGAGGGGGATTTGCTGTTTCCTGAGGTGTTGTTGAAGAAGTGGGAGGATCATTTGCGGTATTTGAAGTAATATAAAATTTAATAAATAGAGAGCCGGGAAATAGAGAGCCGGGAAATCAATTTCCGGCTCAAAGCTAAAACCCGTTAAAACGGGTTAGTTATAGAGGAAATCTATAAAAAGTAGAGTAAATTTAATATACAATAATGGATTTAATTTATGTTTAATTTAAATTGGCGTTATGAATTATGACGAACTGCCATTGCTAGACATTTTTACCAGCCTGCGCCAGCGCCATGGTTTACCGTTGGGGGTAGATGAGTATTTGGTGGTGGTGCGATCGCTCCAGGCTGGTTTAGGTGTGGGGAGTCGGCTGGAGTTGGAACAGTTGTGCTGTCTGGTGTGGGCGACATCGGAGGCGGAATGTCAACTGATTCGACGGCTGTTTGAGCAGATGTGGGCGCGTTTGCAAACCAATTTAGGGGAAGGGAGCGATCGCGCATCCCAGGCTTCTGTCTCTCCATCCCCGCCACCTCAACCCGATCAACCCAATCAGGAGTTAGAGGAATCTCCCAGTCAAACCCTAGACATGGATGAACCGGTGCAGGTGGTTCAGGCGGTGCGTCGCTATAAACCGGATCAAGAATTCAAACGCCCCCGCTATATGTTGCTAACTGAATATTTCCCCGTTACTAAGCGACAAATGAAGCAAAGTTGGCGTTATTTGCGTCGCCCGATACGGGAAGGAGTACCCGTAGAATTGGATATTGAGGCGACAGTAGAAACAATGGGGAGTCAAGGGATTTTACTGACACCCGTGTTAATTCCGCGTCGGATTAATCGCACAGATTTGGTGTTAATGATCGATCAGGAAGACTCAATGGTGCCGTTTCATCGGCTGTCGCGACAGTTAGTTGAAACAGCCCAACGAGGGGGGCGGTTGCGACAAACTCGTGTATTTTATTTTCATGATTATGTTGATGAGTATTTATATCGTCATCCAGCCTTAGTGAATGCTCAATTAATGGATGAGGTATTAGCAGAAGTGGGGGAACGGGCGGTAGTCTTGATTGTCAGCGATGCGGGTGCAGCACGAGGGAATTTTGATGCTGAACGGGTGAAGCAGACTCAAGACTGGATGGAACGGTTAAAGCAGTCGGTGCGTTATACAGCTTGGTTAAACCCGATGCCGAATGAGAGTTGGTTGTATACAACAGCGGCGGAAATTGCCCGTTTTGTGCCAATGTTTGAAATGAGTCGTCAGGGGATGAATGCGGCGATTAGCGTATTGCGGGGGCGATACTGGGTTGGGGATAAAATGTATAGATAAGGGTAAATAAAGCCGGGAAATCAATTTTGGGAACCTCAAGTTCAAATCCCCTAAAATGGGAAGTCATCAAGCCCTAAATCAAGCCGGGAAATAAATTTCCGGAACCTAAAGCTGAAACCCGTTAAAACGGGTTGAATTATTAGGATACATGTCAACTTTATATTGGCATGGCACACCTAACTTGAGGGATTAGAATTACGTCCGGAAACTGTAGGGGCGCACTGACGTGCATTGGTGTCAACTTAAGCGGAAAAGCCAAGCAATACCTTGACTCTACCCC
>CAKZMA010000587.1 GCA_937127375.1 uncultured Coleofasciculus sp.
GTTCTGGGTTATGATCTTCTCCCAAGCGTCCCGTCGGATCTGCCCCAGCCGCATTGAAGAAGCGGAAACAAATATACTTTAACCCATAAGCCGCGTCAAAATCAGCCAGCATTTTCTCGACCATCAATTTACTACTGCCATAGGGATTGATGGGAGTTTGGGGTTGTTCTTCCGTAATCGGTAATGACTCCGGGATGCCATAGGTGGCACAAGTTGATGAAAAGACTAGCTTTTTCACCGAAGCCGCCACCATCGCCTCCAGCAGCGTCAGGGTTCCCGCCACATTGTTACAGTAATACTTGGCTGGGTTGGCGAAGGATTCCCCTACATAGGCAGAGGCGGCAAAGTGGATAACGGCTGTGATAGAGTGAGTGGCAAATACTCGATCCAATAAGGCGCGATCGCTGATACTCCCCTCAATTAAGGGAACCTGCAAAATATTGGTCACGAAATCTCGATGTCCGCAGGTTAGATTATCCAGAATAACCACTTGATAACCCGCCTGCTTTAAGGCTTGCACTGTATGAGACCCAATATATCCAGCTCCCCCTGTAACCAGGAGGGTTGGTGTCGGTTTAGATGCAGTAGCCCACGTTTTATTTTGTTGATTCACTGGGTTCTGGACTAGAAATATTATCGCTTTTTACCATACATTAGGTGCTGATTAATGTATTAGGGACAACTTCATCAAATCTTCACACTAATCCCCAAATTATCAGGTTCTGATGAAGAATTTAGGAAGTTAATTCATTAAATGTGATGCATAAGCGATTAGTTCTGGGAAATATAACAATCTAGGATACAATCCTGTCAGAGGGAAATCCCGTATTTTTACCTAAACCTCAGGTGCGTCCCATTATTGCCATGGAAAACTCAGCCTACGAGTATCAAGTTGGGGGCTGTCTCCCTATTGATGCTCCTACCTACGTGGTTCGACAAGCTGACAATCAACTCTACGAAGCGCTGAAAGCTGGCGAGTTCTGTTATGTTCTCAACTCCCGCCAGATGGGGAAGTCTAGCTTGCGGGTTCGCACGATGCAGCGCCTGAAGCAGGTGGGGATTGCCTGCGCTGCGGTTGATTTGACCGCGATCGGATGCCAAAATATTACGCTGGAACAGTGGTATGCGGGTATTGTTTACACCTTAGCGAGCAGCTTCGATCTCATGGATGCCAGTGAACTGGAAACCTGGTGGTCTACGCGCAAGCATCTATCGATTGTACAACGGTTTGGCACATTTTTTGATGAGGTATTACTTCAAGCAATCCCGCAAAATTTAGTCATCTTTTTCGATGAAATCGATAACGTTCTCCGCTTAAATTTTCCGGTCGATGATTTTTTCGCCTCAATCAAATCTTGCCATAGTCAGCGAGCCACTAATCCTAACTATCAACGCCTCACGTTTGCTTTGCTCGGTGTTGCCACACCCTCTGATCTAATTCAAGATAAATACTGCACCCCATTCAATATTGGTCAGGCAATTGAACTTTCGGGGTTTCAGCTCAAAGATATTCAACCCTTAGCCGAGGGATTTGCCGGGAAAGTTAGTCACCCCGATGTAATTCTCCAAGAAATTTTAGCCTGGACAGGGGGTCAACCGTTTCTCACCCAAAAACTGTGTAAATTAGTCAGTCACTCTATTGAGAAACAAAGACATTCTCCTAAAACTAGGGAAACCTGGCAAGCTAATCCATTCAAAAAAATTTTTCTGGGACTAAATGGTAAAGCTAAAGTCTCAGCTTGGATTGAACACCTGATTCAAACCCAAGTCATTGAAAATTGGGAAGCCTTTGATGAACCCGAACATCTAAGAACGATCCGCAATCGCTTGCTCAAATGTGGACAGCGTCATCCGGAAATTATTTATATCTACCAGCAAATTTTACAAGATGGACAAATTACGGCGAATGACAGTCGTCCCCAAATGGAATTGCGGTTGACTGGATTAGTGGTCAAGCAGAATAGTCAACTCCGAGTCTATAACCCGATTTACAAGTCTGTCTTTAGTGAACAGTGGGTGCAGCAGATTCTTCCTAGTCTACCTCAACCTGTTTCCTTCGCGAAACAAAATCACGAGGGAGAGCTTGACTTAGACACCCTAGCCGAACGTCTCTACAAACACTTAATAGACTGCTTACAACGGGAATCTCCGGAGCAAATGATTGAGCGTTTCCATCAGTTGTTTATCCATGGAATCGACTATTCCGATCCAAAAATTCTAGATATACTTTACAGAATTACCGCCTCTAGACGAGCAGATCAAGAGTTTAAATATATCATTTATCGCTGCTGTCACATTCTGGTGAACCGTTGGCAAATGACGCCTAAAGAAAATATGGCGATCAACAAGTTGCTGGATCTGTTCCAAATTAGCCACCAGCCCACCACTAGCCGTTTGCGACAACTCGTACAAACCTTTATTAATTCCGAAGAGTATCGAGCCTTAGAACGTCTTAGGGTAGTGGTGGATGAGCCAACCTCTACAGAAAAGTCTTCTAAATGGGAACGGAAGAAATTAGCTGAGTTAATTGGGCGATATCCATTCTTATTTTCCTATTGTCTATTGAGTCAAGACTGTTCCGAGGAAGCTCAGCAAACCATCCAAAAACTGCAAGCGGAAAAACAGCAACAGTTGGAAGATGAACTGTGGCAGTATGCAACCTATCTAGTCAAGGGAAGCGTATCCCCCAGTATAATTAGGAAGCCATTGGTAAAAAATCCCACTCTATTGGATGATGAAGAATTGTATCTGGCACTGCGACAATTTGGCGGAAAAGCTAAGAATTCCTATGCGTACTGTGAGGCACAAAAATTCATACACCGCACATTTAAAACGCCTTCGTATTCTCTCTTTAAAGACAATTTATATCAGTATATCATTGCATCGATTGATCCGAGCTATGGACAACATTATTTTTATGGATTGTTAAATAAACACCTGGCGAATACGCTAACTGAATATAATCAGAATAAACTGGACAAATTCCTGATCAAGAAAACATGCAGCCAGTTGTTTAATTTACTCATCGTCGAAAGTCCAGAAAAACCAGAACATTATTGGTTTGATGATTTAGTGGTTAATCTTGGTTCGCTACAAATGACAGTTTTGCTGCTTAAACTGGTTTTGTTGTCTCCATCCGAAATTCGCCCCGACCTGGAAAAGCGCATGGCTATTTTATTCAATCACTATGAATCAAAACCGATGGGAGATATTCCTTCTCTGGTTAAATCGATGGAAAATTTAAATGTTGCTTTTGTGGTCAATTTTGGCTTCAGAGATTTTTCATTGCTTAATAAGTATTAAATGTGAATTTACTGTTTCTTGACAAATGACCAATGACCAATCACTATAATCGTCTACAAAGAATCCAACGCAACTCTAAAGGTGGTCTTGCCTGATTTAAAAATAACCCCTCCTTTAGATGAAAATGCTCAGATTTAGTCAACAATTTATGCAAGTTCTAGGACAGCAGATACTGGAAGACAGCCTTCATCGCCAGCAATATTTCCTCCGTCAAACGATTGACACACTCAACGCCCAAAATGAGCAGTTAAATCAAGACTTGGAACGGGCAAAGACGTTACCCTTAGAGATTGTCAATCAGGTTCTCCAAGCGGAAGCGGTGCAATATATTCCCAATCTGGATGACTATATTGAGCAAGAAATACTCAAGCGCAAAAATCAGGACTAAATGGTAATTTGTCGTGGTTTGATACAGCAAAAATTATGGAATAGATTTTGCTATTTAATCGGACGCACATCAGTCATTGGTGTCAACTTAAGCCAAAACCCCCTCTCCCCCAACCCCTCTCCCACCGGGGGAGAGGGGAGCAAGTACGCCCTGACTCACAGCCTTTGACCCAGAATCCATCGCAGTTCCACCACGGATTTTTCTGCTGAGGAAACTAATATATCACCCCCGGTTGCCCAGTTGCAAAATTGCTCCGTTAAGGTTCCCGTCTCTGGTGATTGATGTTCGCGTTCATAGTCTAAAAAAGATTCATTATAAATGAGTTGAAGGGGTAATCATTTCATCGCACTCGCTAAGTCTTGCGGGGTAAAAAAAGAAGTCAATTGGAGTTGATAAATATGTCGAGTTAACGGATCAGGTTCATAATCGTCTTGACATAAAAAAATAGCAAACAGTAAGAGTCCTCCTGAACAGAGAACATCGCACATTTTGACTAAAAATAATCGCAGTTGCTCAACAATTGATGCAGCCAGTATTGATGTTTTGAACTTATATCCCTCATTCGTGGGTTGGGATGGTTCGTACTTCAGACGCAATTTGCTATGGGGAGAAATACGAAATCCCTCGACTATATTCTTGGCAATCATTTGACCCACTTGCTGCAATTGTTCCTGGCTAAAACGAGAATCAATCGCCTGAAACAGCGCCCCTATACGCCAGATATAATACTCGGTTAATGCTGGGATACAAGGCATGACCATTTCGCCATTTGCCAAAACCGATTGCATAAAATCGTCAAACAGGGTTTTCTGAAGAATGCCAAGATCGGTGACAATAGGCGGTGGTGGATTCTGGGGGGGTGGGTTTTCGGATGTGATCATTGCTCATCGGTGCTAGGCTATTTGTCTATCCACTCTTTAAGCTTAAGCAAGCTCAAGCTTACTACCTACATTAAGGTTTAACCCGTTTTAACGGGTTTGAGCTTTAAGAGGAGAACTTGAGTTCAGGGCTTAAGGAGCGTGCCATTCCACCTAACACCGTTTTGGCGCAAAAATGTCCGAATCTTTAACAATTTTTAATCACCCAGGATTTTAGGAGTTCATTCACTTGGTCGGGAACCTCATCATGGGGACAATGACCCGCTTGGAGATAGTATTCTGTCAGTTGAGGATAATACTGACGGAACTTTGCTCCCCGTTCTTTGGCATTCATCCAGGGATCACCTTCTCCCCACAAGAGTAAGAGGGGACAGCGTAATTGGGAAAGTAGCACATCGATTTTTTCCCCTTGGGGCGATTTGAAGACTGACGCGAAGACTTTATGCGCTCCGCGATCGCACGAGGGACGATAGATATCATCTACCAGTTGGTCGGTAATAGCGCTGTGATCTAAATAAACTTGCTTGAGGGTTCTGCGAATGATCGCCCGTCGCCGCAGGTACTGAAACAGAAGGAAACTCGCCCAAGGTTGCAATAAGAGCGATCGCGTCATGTTCTTGAATCCCTTTCGCCCTGAATTCGAGGACTCTGGAACTTTCGTCTCGGTAAACGGACCGGCACTATTGAGCAACACCACTCCCGCAGCAGAATCAGGACGTTGCGCCGCGACACACAGCGCACAATAGCCGCCTAAGGAGTTCCCTGCCAATACCACAGGCTGACCAATCACCTGAGTGATAAAATCATGCAACTGATCGCGCCACAACTCACCGCTATATTGCCAGTCTGGTTTAGCCGATCGTCCAAACCCTAATAAGTCAATTGCCCAAACTTCAAAGTCTTGTTGGAGTTCAGCGATATTCTTGCGCCAGTGATCCGTCGATGCACCAAATCCATGGATCAGTAACAGAGGAGGATGATGCGATCGCTTCTCACCCGCTTTGACGTAGTAAATGGACTGTCCTCGCCACTGCCAATAGATGCCAGGAATAGTAGCCGTTGCTGCAACGGGGGTCGCCTGCATGGTTCTCGATAATGTTAAGTAACGTTAACTAATCTTAATATAGCGTAAGCGTTAAGAAATAGGATCACCATGTAAAGGTGTAGGGGCGGGTTTCACTACTATCTCTTCGGTTGTACCCAGATGCGACTAAGTAGGGTGGGCATTGCCCACCAGCCTCATCTGAGCGTGCCATTACTCTTAAGATAGATCTAACATCACTCTCTCATGATTGCCCCTAGCGAGTTTCAGGATTACCTACAAAACATCTGCCACCGCTACGAACAGTGGTGGGCTGTGGATGCGTTGACTGAAACAATTGCGGCTAAACAGGCAACCTTCTCATTTGAGCAGATGGTGCAAACTGAAGAGAAAAGACGAGAAGAAAAGCCACAGATAGTTTCACTGCCAATACTTAAAGGAATCCAGAATTATGTTGAATCCGAGCATATTTTACTGGTAGGTTCGCCCGGTGTGGGCAAATCAACCGCGCTTTTGCGTTGTTTAGTCAGTTTTGCAAAAAAGGAGCTTGAAAAACCAGAACCTCGAATTCCTGTGCTGGTTCCGTTGAAAAGGTACAACGTCCGTTTTTCTACCTCTGAAGATCCATCGGGGATGTTGACTCTGATTAGAGATGCCCTTAAGCCACAACTACGACTGAGAATTCCCGAAGTTGAAGAACTATTGTGTCAGAAACGGCTGATTCTGCTCTTGGATGGCTTGAACGAGATGCCAGCAGACACAGTTCGTACAGAACTTAAAGCATTTCGTGAGGAGTGCCAAGATTTAAAAATACCACTCATCTGCACAACGCGAGAGCTAGGCAGCGGCGATTTTGGCATCAAAAGAAGGTTAGAAGTTCAACCGCTTAGCCCTCTAGAAATCAATCGCTTTTTACAAGAATGTATGCCCGCTCAAGCGGAACAAATATTGCAATTATTGAGCCGAGACAATCGAGAGTTGAGTCGCACGCCATTTGTTTTATGGATGCTGTATCAATTGTTTC
>CAKZMA010000588.1 GCA_937127375.1 uncultured Coleofasciculus sp.
GCATAATACCAGAGGCGGCATCGGTTTCCCAAACCACCACTTTGAACGCTTTGCCAAAAGGATGGCGTCCCGTGGGTTCCTTCCCGTTGTTGAGGGCTTTGAGAACTCCAAATCCCCCCTCGACGTCCTGGAATTTGCCACTAATCCAGTGGGTACCTTGAATCTTATCGGTTCCTTCTAGTTCAATATGGGCGCAGTCGGTATCGCAGGGAACGTTGAATCCGACTTGATCACCACCACTAATTGAGCGATAGCGATCGCCTTCCGGTTGTTGGAGTACCAGATCCACCTTACCTACTGCACTTCCTACAGGTGCAGCTAATACGGGAAACTGGTCAAATGGCACTCGGTCTAATCCAGGGACGTTGCCAATTAAGGTGTCTTGCCAGTTATGAAAGTTTTCTAACGTCGCCAAGTCGATTCCAGGGATATCCAACAGGTTGTAGTTGGCTAAATTTAGTTCTCCCATACTCAAAAACTCAGCTTGGGGAAACTGTTGCAAGACTTCCGCAACGGTCATGTTGGGGTTAAATCCTGTCGGTAAAAATTGAGCGAATAAGTCATAGAGAGGTGGCACTTGTTCCACGTTTAAGGGCAGCAAACTCGGAATCGCTTCGGTCAAATCTGCCACAGTTTGCCACTCCATTAGTGCCAAATCTTCTAAGAAATAGGAACCCAAGGAAATGCCGGATAACTGCTCGATAGTCGCCAGATTAAATCGCTGCAATTTGAAAGCTTCTTCAAAATCACCCAACTCTAAATACTCGCTGGGAAGTTGTCCTTCACTCCATTGTCGTACTTTTCCGTCAGGTAATTCAATCACTCCACTGCTGCTAATGCCGGGTAGATTGCTAAAGGTAATTTGGCTCCAATTCGGAACGGGAGCGCCATTAAAGTTGGATACGGGAATTTGGGGATTCTGCTGTGGGGTCTGGGTGTTAGCGCTAGCTGCCTCTATTATCTTCCCGGTTAAATTCAAATAGTGCCAGGGGTGGAAGGTAGAAAAACCGTGCAGCACTAAGCCAATCATTAATCCCAGGAACAAAAAGAACTGCCATTTAAAGGCTAAATTAGTCTCTCGATCCCTTTTGGAATTAGAATCCGGAGATTCTACGGGTTTTAATTGCAAGTTAGATGGGTTGGATGTCATGGTTAAGCTATTCCCGGTTTCATTTGCAATAGATAGTGTTAGAAACTTCTTGTTTCCCTATCACCGCGTCAGGAGCATCAGTTTCTACAGTTATTGATATCTGATTTCAATCGTAGAGTGTTTATTTATAATCCACATTGACCATCTGGATAGTTTATTTTTGATCCAAAGAGGTCAAATAAATAAACTCAATTAAACGAATTAGCTAAAAACTACCATTAGTATTGACAAAAAAAACAGCGCTGTTTTCAGCGCTGAATTTTTTTCAATCAATTCAACCAACTAAATAGAAAAATCAGGTATCGTTGAGCCTCGGCTGCCCAGAGAATTTAATCGCCGCACCAAGGCTAGAGAAATTTGCGCTTGAGCAGCGGCTTGTTCCACGGTTTGACCATTGTTCAGCAACCCCAAAAATGTTTCTATGCGATTCCATAAAGGGTCATTGGGAGAAATTTGCTGATTCTTCTGGGCTACTTCAAGTCCCTGGCGAATACTAGCAATCAGAATCTGGTTTCTAACTGACAAAGGTGCGGGAGTAATCTCAATTGTGCTGTATTCCGGCTGTCCACTACCAGTTAATAGTCGGAAACTATAAATTTTTCGCTGTCCATTGACTGCTTCTGTAATCACCGTCAAGTGAGCGCCACTTCCAGAAGGGGTTCGAGGTAAACCGGGGAAATTGATTGGTTTAATGCGGCGAATGTGCAACACACTGGCTCCCGGTTCGGTACAAGAATCCGCTGATAAATTTTCCAGACAGCCATCTACATTCAACACAAATTGCGCTGGGTCATCCAACCACACTTTCCTTATGGTTTCTCCCACAGTTATAAAGCTAAGATTGACTCCATGAGCTTCCCAGATTTTCAGGTCTATTGTCCGCTGAGTATCACGGCTGATTTGCCGAGTAGCCAGCGCTAAACCTGAAGAGCTTAAACCACCACTAACTGTGGTAAGAGCAGTTGCCAATAGTCCAGCACTTAAGACTTGTTTCCAACTGGGTTTCCTGCTAATTTTTATCATGTTGAACTACACCCTTAATTCACTTGAAAACTACTATCAACCACGACATAAAGTTCCGTTCCCCGCTCTACGACCCACAGGGGATTATCATTAATCCGCTCCATTGCCTCAGCGGTTGCTTGTTGAGTTCTTTGCTCAATGCTTTCCTGTAACACCCCGAACGCTCCTTCAACAAAGGCACCAGGTAAATTGCGATCGCTCTTTGTTGTAGTCTTACGAATTCGGATGGTACCATTGGGACGTTCGTCTTCGAGGGTCTCCTCGCTTTCGGGGCGGGTCAGTTCCTCCCCGACTCGTGCCAAACCGCCCACAAGACCTAAGGTCACGTCATAGCCTAACAGTTCGTCTCCAATGTCTTCGTGCTTGGAGGCGACTAACGGACGACCCTGTTGACCGCGCACACTCATCGCTCCATCCGGAACCGCATACTCTGTGCCATCTATAGCAATCGCCTTAACGGCTAACTGCACCAACTCCCCAGAAGTACTCTGCCTTTGTAACAGCAGTCGGGAACCTGCGGGGATGGCTATTTGCCCCTGATTATCGAGTAAGGGTTCTTGAAGCTGAGCGGTGAAGATTAAAGTATCCGGGGAGTCTGCTTGGGAGGATGCCCACATAATTGGGGTTTCCAGCACGGCGCTAGCCCCCTCGCCCGCGACTAAATAGTTGGCAGTTGTCCCCGATAGAATCCTGGCTTCGGCTTCTAAGTCGTAGCCTGAGGCTGAAACCGTTGTTGAGACGGGGGCGGTTGGCAAACGCGGCTCCCAGGAAGGAACGCTTTGGATGGTTTGGTTCTCTGTAGTCTCGACATTGGCTATAGGAGTTGTGGGTGTCTTAGCTTCTGAATAGGGAATTTGCCCGTAACTCCCGGCTGAAGCCAGCATCAGCCATTTTTCATAAGGGTCTATTTCTTCACCCCCAGCTCTTTTGGCGGGTTGAACCCCTGGGTTACTCGCGGGTTTTGGTTGGGGAGTTGGCAACGGCTGTGCTATTTGCCGAGGTTGAGGTTGAGGACGAGGTTGAGGACGAGGTTGAGAAACGAGTTGTCTAGGTCGCTCTCGTTGGGGAATCGATACAGCTACAGGCGTTTGTACGGGTTCAGGCTCTATCGGCGTTTCTTCAGGTTGGGGTAAGGGTTGAGTTGGTAAATTGGCTGGCTGTTGAGGCTGTAGTTCTCCCAAGGCGGCTAACTCTTCTCTTTGTTGTGCCAGGGCTATTTCGGTTTTCAAAGCGCCATCGGGTTGTGGTGGTGCTTCGGCTTCTATGACGTTCTCTTCGACTGGTGCAGCAGGGTTCTCGACTACCCGAGTTGAGTTGTTAATCAGAGTCCACAACCCACCCGCTCCAAATACCAAAATACCAATCGCTCCTCCAACTAAAGCAATCCGACTACCAGCCATATCGGCGATGGAATGTTGGGTGGCAATAGCGGCTGGGTCATCTTCTCCATCCTCGAAGATGTTTTCATTCTCCTCAACAACGGTTTCCGGCTCAGAATCGAGTTCGGACATGCCTAACAATTGGGCTACTGTTGGCGTTTGTGTTTGTTCAACGTCTCTTTGTTGTTTATCTGATATCATTTCAAGTCTTTCCTTTCCAAATCAACAATTCCTGTGATTTCCAAACCAGAGCTTCGCATTCGGTAAATGGTGCGAGCCAATTCTGTGGCTTCGGGGGGTGGCATTTGAGGCGTATCAACGGCTCGTAAAAATATCGTTTTGTTAAATGGGACTCCTTTACCGCTGTTGTCACCCCGCTCAAAGGTTACTAATGTCGCGACTAAATCAACTTGCCAACGCCCCTCTCCAATCTTTTGCGGTTCTGAGACATGGCGGGGAATTAGGGCAACGCGCACCTGCCCGTTTTTGAATACCCCTTCGGGCGTTAATTGAGCCAATTCCCGCAGGAATTCTTGGCGAAAATTTCCTTCGTCAGTAATGGAAAATGCCGCGTGCCATGCTCCTGTTGTGACTCGTCCGCTTTGATTTGACTTATTCCCTCCCTTAATGACTACTCCTGAATCGAGAGCGGGAGTCGCTTGATCTGAGTTGGACTCGCTTAAGCTAGAGGGTAATACGCCGTCCCAATTAAAGAGCAGAACAAAAGTATCAGAAACAAATTTTTTAATTACCTCCGGAGTGCGATCATTTTTACCCAAAGGCGCAACAGTTATGGTGCTGCCATCTGCCAGTTGCACCAAGGTTGGCACTTCTTTTTGGGCAACTCGGTGAGTGGCTCCATAATTAGCAATTAACAGTAATAAGCTTAGACTGCTAATCGCCACCGAAGCAATAGACATCGCCGCCACACTGCTGGGGACTGAATTTCCAAAACTTAAAAATCTGTAGTCACTCGGTTTCTTTAATCTGTTGATTGGTTGAGTCACAATTTCCTCCTTTTAACCACCCGTTCATTGTTGATTATTGATTGTGGATTGGAATCTAGAAGGGCATAGTTTTTACTTTTTACTTCTAGCTACAGCTTGGCGAGCAGCAACTATCCGAGCCACGCCCACCGTTGTCCCCACTGTCATCCCGCCCATAAACGTAGCTCCCCTCGCCAAACCCGCAAAGGCAGCCATACCACCAGCTGCGGCAATTCCGGCTGAAAGAAAGGGAGCGGTTACACCAATGAAAACCAGGAAAAACATGGGCTGATTGGCATCGGCAGTTACGATTAGCAATCCGGCTAATCCCATGAGAATATTGAGGGATAATTTAGCCATTCCCAAGGCAAAAAATCCGCTGAGCCAGGAGAGTAATGGCTTGGCTCCTGTCGGTAGTAACGTGCCTCCCATTGCCATTGGACCAACCAGGGCGGTTAGAATCATTGATAATTCGATGCCCCACTGGTAGGCTTGGTTTAAGGCAATGAGCAAAATCCGAATCCCGGTTTGTAATGTTGCCCCAATGGTGGAGCTAAACCCAGAGAGTAACACATCTGTCCAATTGCCACCCCCTTCTTGAACCGCTTGAATCGCTAATCCGATTCTTTCTGATGCCTGCGCCCACCAACTGCCATCGTTACCCCGAAATTCTCGGAGTTCGTCCCGAACCTCTTCCAGGTTGGCTTGCACCTCTTGCAAGCAAGCTAGGGTTTCCTGTTGGGTTTTGTCCCCGCTGGTGCAGTCTCGCAGCATGGAACCCATGAGCGTCTCGGCTAATCCCCATTGATTGGCTTCTTCGTAGGCTTCTCGGATGCCCGTGGTGGCGGCAGTATATTCGAGGACGTAATTATTGACGGAATTGATATAGTCCCGCATCACTAGGGTGCTTTGGGCGAGAAGTGCGCCATTATTAAACAGAAATATGCCGACAATCAACGGCCAAATCAGTTCGGAAAAGGCTTCGGAGGATTCATCATTGAGCATGGCTTTTGTCCAGCGCACCATGAACAAAACTAAAGTGGCGACGGCAAACAAGACGCCCACGTCGCAGAGTGCTTCATACAATCCCCCATTGAGAACTTCAGTCCACAATTCGTTGAACCCGGCGGATATGGCTTCTGAAGTTGAGTGCGCCTGTTCGAGTAACGTTGTTGCTTCGGCTAACAGGGGTGGCACAAGTCCGTTGATTGTCATCCTCCCCATCAATCCTCCTCTCCCTGAGTCAGTGTTGTGTCCAACAAACTATTGCCCGCGATCGCGCTTAATTCGTAAGCGGCTTCTCCCATTAGCGTCAACCGCTGCTCTTTCGCCTCAGCGTCTAGGGTTTCGGAAATGTTGGAGAGGTTCAAATTGGCGTATTGGGCGTCTTGCCTTGCTTGCAGGGCGTCGAGGCGCTGCTGTCCCAAGACTTCAGCAATCTGACCATTTTGAGCCGCGATCGCTTTGAGGACTTTTTGCGATGCATCTAAGTTCTGAGCCTGCTGAGCTAGAGTAGAGGCTTGGGAAACGGCTTCTTTTGTGCTTTCAATTTCTGATACCACACGCTCTTGCCCTGCTTCCCCTAACACCGAAGCGATACTGGCGCGGGTCATTTCCCGGTCTAATGTGTTGGCAGCACGCTGGGTTCCTGTGACTGGATTTTCCATGAAAACAGTGGTTTCACCTTGTCCTAATGACTCCGTTAACACCTTTCTCGCGGTAATGGGATCGGGAATTTCCATTTGTCCTGTGGCGGCTTCAAGGGCAACATTAATATCAGTTGCCACTGCACCAAAGACCTCTTCCACCACTTGGTCGAGATAGGCATCAAGGGAGGAAAAATACCCCTCAAACTGCTCAATAATCTCGTTGAACTTGGATGATACGTCGCTAATCACGTCTTCCCAAGGATTGGCTTGGGCTGGAGTTGGCATCAGTGTGACAGACAGAGTTAATCCTAAAACAATCAGCTTTTTGGGAAGGGTTAAAGGGAGAGGTAGAGATTTCATTGTTGTTTTCCTATTCACTAGATTGACCGCGAATTCTGTTAACATAGGCTTCACTAAAGCGCACCATTCCTTCCAGAGGATTGTGTTTATAGTTCTGCAAGTAAGCGCTTCGCCATTCTTGTTCGTCTGGATTGTTGGCAACGGCTGCTAGCTGGCAATAGGCTGGGTAATACCGACAACTGGTTAATTTGCCGTTGTTATCCAAAAGCCACTGACTGTAAAGCCCTTCTTTCTTGGGAAAAAAAGCGTCAGTCGAGTTGCGGGAAATAATCTCAACCGGATACTGAAAAATATCCACAAAACTTTTCACCGCTGAAGGTTGAATCACTCCAATTAAACGGGTGGTCATGTTGGCAAAAATTTTAGAAGCAGCGGCGCTATTGGAGATAGTTTCTGGGTCTTGAGCGCTCAAGATAACTCGCACCCCAGATTTAGCACCATTGGCACACAGTCTCCCGACCAACTCGGCAATTGAGGGATAATTAAACAGAATGGGGCTTTCATCGATGAAAAAGATGCTGGCTGGACTTGCCAGTGCCCGCCGCAGGGCGGCTGAATAGGCGGACAGTGAGAGGATGGCAGCATCGGCATCGTTGCTCAAGTTTCTTAGGGCAAACACCAGTAATCTGGCATCAGAACGGAAGGTCGAGGGGCGGCTGATGGCTTTTCCCACTCGGCTGCTGGTTAACCAGAATCGGAGTTTGATTTGGATTTGGTCAAGGGCTGTCAGGGCATCGATACCGCTATTACTCTTGCCCAAAGCATCCAAATCCAAAAAGCCGGGAGCGCAGAATTGGGAGAAATCCTGTAAAGTAGGGATATTTTCCCATTCAGGAGTGCCAAAACCACGTTCTCTGGCTTGCTGGTAGCGCAGTTTGATATCGGCATCATTGAAGAAGGTTTCTAAAGCCAAGCCGATTACCGCCCGCGTGCTGTCTACTAAAAGGGGATTGACTCCATCCAGATTAGTACCCAAAACCATCGCGAACAGGGCTGTTGCCAGAAAATCTTTGTAGTCCGCCATGCGTTCTTTGCGCGTCTTGATGTCTGGTAAGGCACGGGTATCGGGAATTTCAAAGAGGTTGGAACTCTGTGAGCCAATATCGAAATAAGCTCCGTCTTCTGAGCCGAAGAATTGGGTGTAGTCAGTGAATGTACTGGTGCCATCTGGCTTGGGGTAATCCAGAGCGACAACGGGCATACCCTGTGCCAGGGCTTGGGTGAGAATGCCCGACACTAACACGGATTTGCCCGCACGGGTCGTGGCAAAAACGCCCAGGTTCTTGTGCTTTTGGTATAAATCTAGATGAAGGGGAGTCCCCCCCTCATCTGCAATCAGTTCAAACCCTGACTCATCCACCGCCGCTGTGGTTACCAGGGGCATCAATCCGGGGGCTTCTGAACTAAAGTAAGTTAGGCGACGGTCGAATGGTTTAGCCAGCAGCTTTTCTAAGACAATAGGTAGGCATTGTAGCCATAGTTTCCAGGCATATTCTTTCTCTCGCACGACCACGGCGGGGCGACGGAAGCAGCTACTCAAATACCGACAAGCTTCTGCCAGTGACCGAGTATCTCGACGGTGAACGAGGAAAACTACGGCGGTGTTAATTGGTACGGCGCCTTCAATCATTTCAGCTTGAGCCGCGATCGCTTTTTCGGCTTTGAGTTGAGCACCCACATCCACAGAAGCGTTGCTAATGGCGAGTTCGCTACCCACAATGGATTGCTTGGTGATGCGCTGCACGGCTGTCTTGGCGAGGGCTTCGTTGGCTCGGGAGAATTGGGCAATGATTTGAGTATCGTACACCCGCTCTCGGCTCAGTACCTGCCACAGATACCTGAGCTGGGCATATTCATCTCGCCACCCGGCGGGTTTATCGGTGAAGGAGAGGACACCGATATAGCGATTTTTGAGCCTCACCCAAGCCCGGTCAAAGAAGGGTACAGAGGATTCTCGCTCTAGTAAATGATGGCAGATGTGGAAATCGCTCTGGCTTTTTTCGGTTAAACTACGGTCGTCCAAGGTGAGAATATGGGGAATGGGCGGCGGGTCTGAGAAATTAAATTGCGTCCACAGATCAGACCAAAGTTGCTGGGCGGTCATGGGTTGAATGGAAAGGCCCATCTTGGTTGCCAAGAGTTGTTCCCAAAGTTGGAAGCCATCGGTAAAACTATTGAGAAAGATGGTCTCTAACTGTTGGCGCTTGTGTTCGTGGATTTGTCCGGTGAATGCCTTCCAGCCTTGAGCTAAAAGCAGTAAAATTTTGCCCAGAGCGTCTTGGGAAGTGCCTTCGGCATCGCCATCTACGGTGTAGGTGCAGTAGAGTCGTAGTGTTTTGGGTTTACGAATCCCTGCCTCGGTGAGTTCTCTGACTCTTAAGCGATCGCTACCGACCAACAGTTGGAGTTGGGCGGAATCGCAATGGTCTTGAACGGCTTTGAGCTGTGCTTGTCGCTGCCAATCTGTCGTGAATGAAGTAGCGTGAATGGTTAATGTCTCGTTGTCAGGTAAATCCTTCAATCCCGACTCGATAGCCTCGAAAATAGCCGGCACTTGGATGCAGGGCAACGAAGGATGAACTCCTGTACAATCAAAGCCAAATTTTAACTGAATGGTATCCTTTTTTTTGAGGCAGTAGGCTCCAATATCCAAACCGCGCAACTTAAATCGAACCATCCCGGCGAAATGAACAAAGTCTTCAAAGGGGGTAACTTGTTTTTTGGCTTTAGGCGGGACATAGTTTAATGCCTTCTTCCCGACTTTGGTTTTGGATTGTGGAGCTACCGCCCGTTGTTTTTTGGGTAGGGTTGATGCTGTTGTTTTCGACATTATTTCCTCCTGTACCGACTGGATGGATGGGAAAGGAGTGGCTGAAACCGCTTATACCCTCGGACAATTCGCGGCACGCCAATGAACTTGGATAAAAACATCCACCCTTTGGCACCTGTCAGTGTCCACCAGGTTGCCCAACCCCAAGCCACAAACAATCCCGTCCACAGTAAGTTCCAACCTAAGAGTTGTTTGAGGATGTAGCCCAAAAGCCCAATTAGACTCCAAGGCACTACTTGGTCAGCGGGAAAGGGACCTAAGCGGGGCTGGGTTCCCAGAATTTGATTAACGGTACGAAAGTCCCGTTTGCCAGACATATCTGTTGTTTAAACCCCGACGATGAAACCCGTTAGAATATCAGCGACCACTACGGCTACCATAATGATCATGGGTGTCCTGGCTAAGGTCTGCCAGTCTTCATCGTTCCGAGCAGCTTGTACCACCCGGATGAGTGAAACGCCTAAATAAATTAGCATCAAACCCCGCAGGACGTTGAAAATAATTTCAATTACGGGTGTGATGTCGGTACCTCCAGCATTACCAAAGGCTTGGGTCATAAATTCCTGAGCGCCATTGAAGAACTGAGCGTTTGCTGGAGTCGCCATCAGGTCAAAGGCAAATACTGTTGATAGAAACAGGAATGTTAGTGCTGATAAATTTAGCTTGTATCGCCGCTGCCACCGTTCAAGGTTTGTCAACGCACCGCCAAAAAATTGGGGAGCGCTACATAATAGGGCGACTCCATAGACGAAAGAAGTGAGTAGCAGTCGGTGCAGAGACATTTCCAACAGTAGCAACGCCGACCCCCCAATAAACAGCAGGGGGACACTGAGTCGGTCTGTCGTTGCTTTCAACCCACCGCATCCTCTCACAGAACTTTTGAAGTAGCGATCGCTCGTATTGAAGCGACTGGCTTGACCTAAATGAGCGGGGAGTACGGAAACCTTAGAATCCTTACCTATCATCGGCTTGCTCTTTTTCTCGTGAACTCTCCTAAGCTATCGAGAAAGGAGCGAACCTCGGTTCCACCACTGGGTTAAAGTTGGGTTAACCCAATGGTTAAAATCGATTTTAACTAATCCGGCGATTCATCCCAACGCTCTAATCTTGGCGTCAAGTAGTTCACTGCCGACAGCCCTGGTTGAAGCAGTAAGTAAACTATCAATGTGCAACATTTAACCTCACGCTTTGCGCTTAAACAGCAGCATTTAGAGTAAGTACAGCATCACCAGTAATGATGAAGGCAGTTGCCTGCAAAGCTCTCAACATGATGTTTCGAGCGCCGTTCACATCCCGCTTGATTCGGATTCCGCAAGCTCTACAGTTGAAAATTTTGGAACCACCTAAACTACTGTGGATATGACCACAATTGGTGCAGGTTTTGGAGGTATACGACTCGTTGCAACGAATCACTAATACTCCGTGCCGACGTGCCATTTGCTCTAAATGAGATGCAAACTTAGCGTGGCTCCAAGTCAACATATTCCTAACTGATTTCCGGTTAAGCTTCCGTGCCGACTTCACGACCATTTGGGAGGTTTCGTAGGTTGGCAAGAAAATCAGTTTGTAATTCCGAACCAATAGGGATGTAACCTTGTTGTGCAAATCTTTGACCAAGCAGCTAATCCGCTCTCTGATGCGGTTGGCAGCTTTCCTCATCTTGTGGCGTTGACGCTTTGATGGGGATAGAGCAGCACGGCTCAAGAGATTATCCAGGTGCGAACACAAGCGATTAATGCGTCCGATGTCTCCCTGTCCAATCTCTAAAACGTTTTCGCCGTCGTAACCTGTTAAAAAGGCACGATTTCCTGGATCTAGCGCAATTACACCACTGTTTGATGTAGAAATTTCCTCAACTCGTACTGGAATGCAAGCAAACCACTTCCCCCGTTGGTACACCAACTCAGTACCATATATACATTCAGTTGGCATAGGGACAGTGAGAATTCTGTCCAAAATGGCAAGGAATTTTCGCCGCCTAAAATTAAGCCCGGAGCCAATGTCTGATAAAAGTTCCGCATCCGGAAATTTTGAACGAAGGAATTCAGTTTGTCGCTCAAGATCATCGCGCTGGGAATGAGTACTGACTCGCGCATAGCAAACAGTGACAACTGGTTTGGGAAGACAAGCTGCTTTCTCGACCTCTTCGAGGTCATAGCGCCTTTGTCCACCAGGGGTTCTGATGGTTTTAAGTTTCCCTTGTGATTCCCACCGTCTGAGACTGGATACATGGACTCCGAGGACTTTGGCGGCTTGTTTGGGTGTGACATAACTCATCTACAACCGCTTAAATCTATCAAATTGACGATAGCATACTTAAGCTAAGATGAGCGCTTTGATGAGTGATGCAAGTTACTTAGTGTTACGTCCGCGTTTGTCGGGAATTGTATTAGTTTTATATAGCAGTAATGCTTCTAAGTCAGTCACTAACTGATCCAGGCGTTTGAGCAATGAAGGGTCTTGGTCTAAACGCTGCCAAACGGCGGCTGAATCTGGGGAAGATAAAGAGCGATAAATCCCCTTAACGCGAGACTTCAATGCCTGAGTATGGGGGAGTGGGTTGTCTTCCTGTTCTAAGGAACGCTTGCGTTTTCTAATCTGGGCTTGAGATAGTCCTAACTCAATTGCCTCTTCTAGCAGCGCAACGCGCACCTTGGGGTCTTTAATCGAACCGATCAACCTTGCCTTACTATACTCGATTTTCCCCGACTGAATCGCTTGTCTTATCTCTTCGGGAAGATTTAATAACGGTAATCTCGCTGTGACAAACGACTGCCACCCAACCGTACCGAGAACTTGAAACGTTTTCTCGATTTCCTCAAATAAGATATTCGCCCAAATCGAGTCAGACTCAGCGGCTTCAGATTGAGCCGGGGAATTTCCCGGCTGTTGCTTTTGCTTAACCTGAATCATTTTGGTCTTATGCATCCTTTGCAGCAAGGAAATCACCTCCGACTGACTGCGAGACAGCTTCAACGCCAATAACTGCAAAACGCCTTCGGTTTCTTCAAAGGGATTGAGGTCTTCCCGCTGCAAATTTTCAATCAGTGCCAAAACCAGGGAATCTTCGTTACTCAGGTCTTTAATCACGACGGGAACTTGCTCTAATCCCGCTTTTTTGGCGGCGTGCCAGCGTCTCTCCCCGGCTATCAGTTCGTATTGCTCTGACTCCTCTGGCTGGGGTCGCACCAATAAAGGTTCTAAAATTCCGTGTTCTTTAATCGAGAGCGACAGCATTTCCAGCTTCTTGGAGTCAAAGTATCGCCGGGGCTGTTGGGGTGGTAAACTGATTGCGTCTATGGAAACCCACCGCGTAACGGATTCCTCCCCCAAATCCCCAGGAGGTTCCACTAGAGACATTGCCGCTACTGAAGCGGAGCTGCTCTGAGCAACTCCTGTAGCTATCTGTTTCTGAAGCCGACGCTTCCCTTGCCCTCGTTGATTCAAATCAACCTACCTCTGCTACCTCTATCTTGGAAGTCCACCCTACTAATCGCGATCGCAATCAGCAGGACTATCTACTCTACAATTTTGACAGGTTGCTTCCTAAACCGCCTTGAAGACGGTCTTTGACCACCCTAAATTGCTCAAACATCTAGAAAAGTCAACTACTCACGGTTACTTCGTTGAACCGTGAGCTTGGAAAAATCAGGTTCCAGTAACAGTTGTCTACCGCATGAGTTTCTAGATGGTACGCACCTCCGGATGTTTTCCTAGTTCGGAAAAACTGCAAGACCTCTGATTAGGTCGCCTTAAGAGGGGACATCTTTCTAGAAATGGCGGTAAGGAACAAGTAACTTGTATAAGGATTATCTCCCATGCAACGAGTACCAGTAATTTCACCGGGCGGACATCCGCTAATGCCAACCATTGCATCAAGAGCTAGGCGATGGCTCAGGGAAGGAAAGGCGAGAGTTTATCCTAATGACCTGAATGTGTTCGCGATTCAACTTATCAATGAACCGTCTGGGTATGACACTCAGGACGTAGTTATTGGTATCGATCCCGGCAAACTATTTAGTGGCGTTGGGGTTCAAAGTTCTCAAGCCACCCTGCTCAAGCTGCATCTAATTCTGCCGTTCCCCAACGTCACAAAAAAGATGACAGCAAGGCGGATACTTAGAAGAGCTAGACGTGGACGACGAATCAACCGCAAACTACCTTATGACCAACGGTGTCATCGAGCTAAACGGTTTGACAACAGAGTCCAAAAAAAGCTGCCTCCTAGTATCAAGGCTAACCGTCAACTGGAACTGCGGGTTGTCAAGGAAGCGACGCGATTATTTCCTATCTCTCACATTGTTTACGAGTATATCAAGGCTCGTGGCGACAAGGGTTTTAGTCCGGCAATGGTGGGTCAAAAAGTCATGTTGTCCTGGCTTGAGAAGCTGGCACCAACAGCTACTCAGTATGGCTGGCAAACCTCTAATCTCAGGCAGTGGCTAAAGCTTCCCAAGGAAAAAACCGACAAGTCAAAAGCTGTGGCAGAAACTCACAGCAATGATGGTGTGGCACTGGCTGCTAGTCATTTTATTAAGTGGAAAGAATGGCATGACCAAAAAGCACATGGAGGCTATTGGGATGGCGAAGTGGTTGTTACTGTAGCCCCCTTCAAGATGATAGCCAGAGTAGGTATTTACAGGCGTCAGCTTCACTTCGTCCAAGCCGACAGCCACAAACCCAACCCCAATCAATATCGAAAACGCAAGGGTGGAACGATAACACCGTTTGGGTTTCGTTCCGGTGACTTTGTTGAAGCTGAAAAAGCTGGGAAAGTATACAGGGGTTGGGTTGGTGGATATACCAAAACAACCAAGTCGAAAAAATTATCAGTCTATAATCATAAATGGAAACGAATTGGGCAATTCAGTCCCAATAAAGTTAAATTACTCAAGCGCTCATGCAAATTATGCTCGGATTAAAGGGAAGGGATTGGACGCCTCCATTCTTCCGGCGTCCCGCTGTCCCTCCTCGGCTTACGAGAGTTGAAGCCGAGGACTCCCGCTCTCCACGTTGAGCAAGTGGCTTGGGCTAAGTTCCTCAACCTGGATATCCAGCATGATAATCGTAATAGTCCTCTGGTTCTATGTCATAGGGTAGCTCAGATAGTTCTGCCCCCTCCTGGAGCGCTGCCTGTTGTCTGGCACTCTGCTCCTGTAAGGTGAGCTGTTCCTGTCCCGACTGCGACCATTCCGACCAGGTCATGCCATAACGCTGTAGGAATCTTTGCTCCCTCTCCTCAAATTCCTTAACTTCCGCCATTTTTCGAGCTTCCATTGCCCAAGTATCTTCCAGAGCTTTACCTCTAGACATCAATCTCGCTCTATACGATTCCGTTATCGTGCCATCGGGATTAAAGTTTTCCCGGTCAAAAGAATCCCAAAAATCGTAAGCTCTTGCCATTTTTCTACTTGATACGCGACTAATTATTCGGCTCAATACCCATTCGGTAAATTTCCATTCTAGACGATTACCCAAGGGTCAAACATCAACCAACTAGCTAAGCTAAAATAGCTGATCAGTTGATTTTAAATTTTCGGTTTTATTTTAGGGTCGAGACAGAGTTTTCGATTCAATCGTGATGTCTCTTACCTTCAAACACTTTGACACCCGCCTTAATCAATGGATTCACACGGATGGCAACCTAGACAACCCAGACAGCATCCTCACCGAAACCCTAGACAACACCCTCCTGGAAACCTACTTTCCAGGAGTAGAATTTAGTTTTGGTCACATCGATGAGAAATCTAAAACTGAAGACCTCTACAACCATCCAGACGGTCATGTATTACTTCTGAGTTCAAAAAGCCGTCTGCTATATGGACCGGCTGAGTGCTTGGAAACCATAGACCAGCTCTGTCCCGACCGCAAAGACCGGGGAGCTTATGGCAGCATTTTTCTGGGTAGCTGCAAAAATACTCTCACCAAAGAACTGAATATTTTGGTGGTGAATGACGAAACAGGGGAAAATGGAGAAATATTGCCTGACGCCGTTGCATGGCGACAGGTCGGGGACTGTCATGGCAAGATTTCTCCCGAACTCTCCCAACAGTTGAGTTCAACTGTCGAACACGTTATTCAGCACAGGTTAGCTATTCCTTCAGAGTATCGATTTGCCAAAGGAACGCTAGCCCCCAAAGACCTAACTCAACTGCCTTACCAAAAGGTTAACACGCCTCCCATCGACCTAATTCTGCCTACCTCCAGCTTCAAGGGAGGAGACAAGGACAACAATCCCATCCAGCCAGGATTGCATACGGTAACGGTTTGGATTGGAGAAAAAGAGCGATCGCAACAAGGAACCATCGCCGCTTCCCAAGTTCACACTTCCTTTCCAGAAGGCATCCGGGATTTCCTAACCATCTTAGAAGACCAAGCCGAAAAGCTAAGAGATATCCAAGACGACCCCCGAAAACTCGCTGAATATTACTGCTCCAAATACGAAAAACGTAAAGCACTACTTGAAAACCAACCCTCAGAACTAGAAGAGGAGCAAATAGAATCCGGAGAAATTGAAACCGATTCTGCCAACGACCAGATGATGTATCGCCTCATTAAAGCTGACTTAGAAGGCGATGGTCAATTACTGGAAACTCAAAAAGTCACAGATGAACTCAAAAGATTCGTGCAAAAAGAATGGCGGGATATTGCCATAGGAAAAACAATTGAGTTTGAGCGGGGAATGATTATTCCCTCTAAAGACTTAAAGCACAAAGAAATCTGTGTGACCTATTTTCCTGAAGGAGAAGAAATTCTCAACTTCCGCTCTCCCCTGCTCAATTCCAATGGAATGTGCATCTCAACCAATAAAATAGTCGAGGATGCTTACGCTCCTAATGGCAAACCACTCAAAGGCGTAATTGTGGTCAATGATGAAGACCAGAAACGCATCCAAGCGAGAATTGATGCTCTGAAAGCACAGGGCGTAGAACCGACAGAAGTCGTTCCGATAGAAACCGAATCCGAACGGCAAGGCAGAGACTACGACGGGGACTGCATTGGCGTAGAATTAGCCAGTAAATACCCTACATTCACTGCCGAAGGTCACAGAAGAAACCAACCCGAAAACGCCTATGCTCCTGTTAAAAAAGAAAAGAAAGCCTCCTTCCACAGACCCGATGGTAGCCAACCCCCTTTTGAGGAAATTGCCCTATTCATGTCAGATGGCATTTCTGTAGGTATCATCAATAATCATGCCACAGCCTTAGAAGCATTAGAGTCAGAAATTGACCTACTCACAACCAATGGAACCCCACAGCAAAAAACTGATTATGTTCGGCAAGTCGGAAGTCACTACCAAAACTTAGTCCAACAAGAAACTGACCCTAAAAAACCCCAATCCATCAAATCCGAGTATAGAGATAGAATTATTCAAGTGGCTCAAATTGCCCAATCTCCTCTAACAACTGAAACCCTAGACCAAGCGCTTAAAATTAATCGCAGTATCTACCACGACATGATTGGGGAGGCGGGATATCAAAACCAGTTAGCCGTAGATATTTTCAAAAGCAATAGAGCGCCGGATATATCGGTTATTAAAGAAAACCAAAGACTGCTGCACCGAGTACCCGACTATATTAGGGACAAGAAATCCCCTAGTGTTTACATAAAATCAGGAATCAAAGCCGAGGGGTACTCTCCGGTAGAACTCATGGTGCGACAAGCCAACACCTTCTTTGAACAATCCCAGTTGGAATCGCGCCCGACTGAACAGTTTCGCGATTTATTTCCCGAAGCGTTCACACCGGGACAAAAAAACCAAGCCACGTTTGCAAAAGCCCAATTTGATCAATTATTTAACGAAGCCACTAAACAGGACAAGAAACGCAAAATTGAGCAAGGACCCGTTCTCAAAGTAACCACTCAAAAAGGTGCAGAGCTGGAAATTACCAATGTCATCAAATTTGACCATCCCGATTTAGGGAAAACAGACACGATGAACCTAAAGCTAGTGGAGAACGAACGTCCCAGCTCTAGGATACCGCATAAACTCATTGCCCTCGCTCAAGTCCAAGACGAGGTGGGTGAAAACGGAAAGCCTATCTACAAACGACTGGGAACTGTTTGCGAAGTATCCAGAACCGAACTCGGATTAAAGGCAGGAATCAGCACCAACAATGCCCAAGTCAAACTGGCAGCTCCGATGACCCAAAAGCAGTGCAAGTTGCTATTTCAAAAAGCCAAGGATTACGCCCAGTCTTTTAGGGACAGCATTCCAGAAGACCAGAGGTTTGCCGTGGCGGCTGCCACTTGGCATATTTGTACCTCGCCAGAAAGTCTCGAAAGAGATGCGCGGGGTAAAACGATAAAACCCAACCCCAACCAAACGTTAAACTATAAAATCTCGAACTTTGCTTTTGCCGCTTTCTCTGAAGAAATCATCGGACAACTCGATACCTTACAATTTACTGAACTGACAGCGACGGGTATTAACCGAGAAAGCAATCAACTCAAAGATGAAGTCTGGAAAAGAGGACAGGATGTCAGTATAGAAATTAAAGTGCGAGACGACCTACCACCAGACGACCCTCGCTACAACAAACGGTTGTTTTTTGTCCTTGACCCAGAACAGGGGGAGTACAAGGAATTTGGTATCGTTGACACCAAAGGTGGCCAGTTGCCTATTGATACTCAAGCCAAAGCCACTATTCGTGCTGACCTGGTGGCTACGGCTAATTTGCACATTAATCACCCCCAAATTACTCAACCGATAAAGTTTGGTAAAGTTAACGATTGCGAATTGGCTTCCCATCCGTTCAATGGGGAAACCTATCACGTCACTTTAGAACAGTACCAACCCCCACCAGTACCCGTTCTCAAACTGGATGGCAAAGTTATTGGCGAATTAGATGCTGGGTCAGTGGAAATGCTCAAACATGCCAATCGACTGCGGGAAGGACAAACGCTGGATGTCACGCTGAATACCTACGGGCGCAATAATGGTACACACACCCTAGCCACGACCCCTCATGGCAATACCATCCGCGCTAATCGCCAAGTTCAAAATGGTGCTTTTAAAGACCACCGCTTCAACGAGGAGCAAGCCACTATTACCGTTGGATTCAAGCAAGCCAAACCCGGCATGGCAGTTAAGATTGATATTAATGGCGAACAGAAAGTGGCGGGACTATTTACCCCCAACCAAAAAGAATCTAAAGAAGCCTTGACAAGGGCTGGTCTTTTCCAATCCGGGACAAGGTTTGAGGCACAGATCACCAGCAATGTCACTATTGCTTCAGTCAAAATTCAGCCGGACACTTTAGAATACCCCGGTAGGGGTGAGTGGATCAAGCAGCGCCGCGCTACCCAACCGTACCAAGACAACCAGAAGAGTGTCCAATACCAAACGGCTTCTTCCCTGATTGCTAACCTGAAAAGACAACCCAGCATCCTCCACAAGCTTGATTGGGAATGGGAGATGCCGAGTGGTGAAATTAAGCTGCTGCCTACTTTGGGGCTGGCGGTTGACCAAAATGTAGCTGATTCGACTGCCAAATGGCTAGATACTCAAGGCGTACCTCATATTAGAGTTAATCTGAATGACCCGAGTATTGAGCCGGAAACCGAGCGAGGCTATGCTGTCTTTCGGATGGTCGAGGGTGACGTACCTCCCCAGGTTCGTCAGGTCATGGAACAGCAATGTGGGGAAGTTCTTTTTGCTAACTTTACCAGTATGCTGGACGTCAGTCCCTACCACCAGCGTCTTGAGCAAATTGCCAAATTACCTCCAGAAAAACTTGACCAAGAACGGCAGAGGGCAGAGGATAAAAGGCAGAAGGGAAGAGGTATTAATGGGGGGTATCAGCGGCAACTCCCGACGCTGCTTGCCCGGGAAAATTATGAATGGGAAATAGCTCCAGGACAGTTTGAGGAAAAGCCAACACTCAGATTATCCATCGATTCCAGCAAAACCACTCAGGTGAAAGCATGGCTTGATCATAATGGAGTGGAGTTTGCCCCAGCCACTGACCCCTTAGATATTGAAGCGGAGGCTCAATTGGGTTATGAGGTAGTCAGGATGGTTGAGGGGAACCTGCCAGAAACGGTTCAGCAGGGACTAACGGCTAAGTTTGGGGAACCTCTGGATGCCGATTCTCTTAAGGGTTCCTACTATCAGCGCCTCGAACAAATCGAGCAGGGTTTGCCTGAGATAACTGACGCACAGAGGGACAAAGGCGAAGCTTCTATGCAGGGGAATGGGAGAGTAGGGGAGCCGGAGAGAGAGTTTCCGCCCGATTCACTCCTGCATCCAGATACCTCTACCCCTATGTCAGCAAATCCTCTGGCTGACCTCCAACCCATCAACCCAGCCGTTGCTGCTCATACAAAAAAAGACGTGGCAATGGCTGCGGTGGCGACTCAGTTTATCGGCAAGTCGGCGGCGCCACCAGAAGTCCCATCGTCTACTCGTAACTACGAGCGAGCTTGGGGAGAACGGGCAAACACGGGCGTCTATTGCCAAAGCGATATCATTATGGTCAGTGGTTCCGGACCGTGGCGGGGTGTTACCAATCAACAGATTGAAGCCACCTTTACTACTTACTATAAGCCCCTGTTGGAGCAAGCGATCGCGGCG
>CAKZMA010000589.1 GCA_937127375.1 uncultured Coleofasciculus sp.
CTTCCAGACGTAGCATGCTACGTCTCTACATTGCTTCCCCTGCTCCCCCTGCACCTTTACCGCCACCGCAGTTGTAAATACCCACGTTCAGGTTGCTGCAATTCCTCATCGGTGAGCCATTCAACAGGCTTATACGTCCCGAAAACCCGATCCCACCAATCGACAGCTAAACCAAAATTGTGATGCCACATTTGATATTTGTGGTGAACATAGTGAACAGGCATTTTCATCCAGAAACACTTCGTTGGATTTTCGTGCTGTAGCTGATGAGCATAGGCAGAAAAGGCAGCATAAAAAAGTCCACCCAGAAACCAACCGAGTCCAACTTGCCATGAATAGAAAAATAAGAGGCACATAACAATAAAGCTACCCCGCACATAATCCCGGAACTCCCACAGCACCCCCTGTCCTTCATTGCGGCGGTGATGATCGCGGTGACGTTCACCAATGCGGGCATTCGCGTGCATCAAGCGATGCATCCAATACTCCACGAAGGAAGCGAGGACAAATGCCAGAACAAAACAGATGATTGGGCTAATCAACTCTTTTTCCTCACACGTTCGACTAATTCATTGAGCGATAATTTGCTTATCAGTATATTATCGGTCATTTGTCATTCGTCATACTCGCTTTCATCGAGAAGCAAGCTACGTCTTATGTCTTTTGTTATACTCGCTTCCCGAAAAGCACTCTAATCGGGGCGGGTTTAGTTATATCAGGGTGACAAGCAAATGTTAATGGTAAAACCCGCCCCTACACACAGGGCGGGTTTTGCAGCCAAGCTAAGGATAACAACCAATATTAGTCCCTAAACCCGCCCCTACTCTCCCCCATCTGACACACCGAGCGAAGTCGAGGTGTTCCCTATCTCCCCTACCCCTGTGCTAAATTCCGGGGTGGAATCGTTCGCCCTTCATAGAATCGCCGTTCCAGCCTACCCAATCCGAACCAGCCGAAGCTAGCAATTAACGCGACTCCAGTAGAGACAATAGCGGCTACCGTTGCCGTTTTATCAAAAAATAGTGCTAATAATGGGATAATTGCCCAAGCCATTGCCCCTACAACCGCAACCCCTCTCCGAATCTGGCGAATTCTCACCAAGGCAGTGCTACAACTTTTACACTTAACCGTATGAGAGTGATAGCGATCTAGTAACGTCTCCTGTGATAATCGTGGAGGTAGGGGTTGGTCGGGGAATGGGTCTGCATTGTACTGATTCACCCACTGGCGCAACTCAAACACAAACTGATCGGCTTTTGTGGGTAGGTAAAACGCTTTGCTGAACTTGGAACTCCCGCCTTTGGCAGCCAGGTAACGTTCCTGATAATGGAGAAAAATTTGGTCATCTTCCAGAATCCCATTCTGCCCAATGTGAGAGTACCAGCTCGGCGTGAGTTTAATAAAGAAACCGGGGAGTTTAGACGCAAATTTAAAAGGAAAGCGAGCAAATAGGCGACATTCTCCCTTGCGAATCGGCGTTGCGTACACCACCGTCATGGTTCTGCCAAATTGTTTGGAGGTGAGGTCATGCCACATTAATGTGGGGGCAATAAATGTGGTGTCTTGGCGTCCTAGGGTTCCTTTACGGGGTCCTTGTTCCCAAACCCCTTTAAACCCATGTTTCCCGGATTCGGTGACTTCTAGCTCAACCGGACTGGCATAGGCGCGATCGCTAACAGACCGATGATGGGTAAAGGGAACGTGGCTCACATCTAGCACGTTTTCCAGCAATGTTAAGGCATCGTAGGGTAAGTCCCGAAACGTGTCGATACAAACCCATCCCTCTGGGGAATCATCTAAGGGTTCGACGATAGGAACTTTGACATTGGGCGCGTTTTCTGGGTTGCCGGGATAAACAAATAATAGCCCTTGACATTCAGTCGTGGGTAAGGCGGTAACGCAGGCACGTTGCGAGGTTTGGGCGCTACTGTCTTCGGTTTGTTGCGGAATGCGATCGCACCTTCCTTCTCCGGTGAATGCCCAACCATGATAGGGACATTCCAGCAGTCCATCTTCAGCAATCCTACCTTGTGACAGAGGTGCGAGTCGATGGGGACATTGATCGTCAAAGACACGCCAGCGATCGGCAACCTTGTCCCACCAGATCACTAAATCTCGACCCAGCAGCGTGAATTGAGTAGGTTGAGACTGATCTAAATCCTTAAGGTAATGAACGGGATACCAGGCTTCTGTGTGATCGAAGGAATTGGTCATGGGTTAGGCAACAGGGTATTCTCAAAGGCTCTTTGTTTCATCATAAAAAATATATTCCGCTTCCCTCCCCTTGCAGGGGAGGGCTAGGGAGGGGTCATATCATGTCGCCCTCAAGAGTTAGGACACATAATTTATGTAGAGACGTTGCATGCAACGTCTCTACAATGGTGCCGAACGTCCTAATCGATGTGTCTATTGCTATATCATTCCCTTGTTTCGTCCCTTCTGCGCTGGAGCCTTTGGCGATATTACATTTTGCTGATAATCTTCTGCACAATCTGTATTCCCGTCACCGCTTGCCAGCCAAACAGTCCTAAAAGCGCCGCATTCAGGGCAATATGGCTATAACGTGCCCAATTATGCCCTTTTTGCATGAAGGGTGTCAGAGACGCTGAGGTGGCAATGATGGCAGTCATACTTAAGCCAACCAGCAAGTGGGGACCAAAAAATAATTTGCCATTGTTGATGTAGGTGACTGCCATTGCTCCGACGGTACTAATCACCATAAAGGCTAACAGGGCTGAACCAATTTGATGATGCTTAATATTGTATTTGCCCTTGACTAGCTCTTTTCGCAGTTCACCTTCTGCCGTTCTCGTCTGTTGAATTTTGATCCCCAGATACAGGGCATAAATGGCAGTTGCCAGCAAGAGCCACATCACTATAGGGTGAAAGAATTGGGAGTAAACTTTAATCGGTTCTGGGATGTCGAAGTTCATAAGCTTCTGGGAGCGATTTAATATACGTGACAAAAGTTAACATAGCATAGCTGCGGTTTCGTCTAAAGTCGGATCACGAAACTGCCTTGCCTCCCAAGAGGTAGATTTTCCCTGCAATTAGACAACAGCGATGATCCAAAACATTGATGGCTTACTGCTGAAAGCCGCCCAAAGTGGCAACTTGACCCAAATCAAAACCCTGTTGAGTCAGGGGGTGAATATCGATACAACTGATCGCGATGGTACAACGGCATTGATGATCGCGGCTCAACGGGGTTATACCGAAATCGTGCGATCGCTCATTGCCACAGGTGCTAATGTTAACCTGCCGCGAAAACGGTACAGGTTAACCGCCCTGATGCTAGCCGTCGCCGCGAATCAGGTGGATGCCGTGGAAACGCTAATTGCCGCAGGTGCTGATGTTAACGCCAAGAATGAAGATGGTAGCACGGCGCTGATGGTGGCGGCACATAAAGATCATCTCAAATTGGTGCAACGGTTATTAGATGCAGGTGCTGATGTCAATATTCAAGATAAAGATAACGATAACGCCCTGAAGCTAGCAGCGGAAAGTGGTCATATTCAAATTGTCAATAGCTTACTCGAAGCTGGGGCAGATGGCACACTCAGTTCAGAGGCATTGCTGCTGGCGGCGAGTGAGGGTCATACTCAGATGGTGAACCGATTGCTGGAGGGTGGGTTTGATGCCAATACTCGCAACGTTGATGGCAGAACCGCTCTCATCCAGGCGGCGGAGTTAGGCTATCTATCCATTATCCAGTCATTGTTAGCCCATGGTGCTGATGTCAATTTGCAAGATGAGGAGGGTGAAACCGCGCTGACGTTAGCGGCGGATCAAGGGCATACGTTGGTGGTTCAGGCTTTAGTCGCGGCTCTTTCGGATGTGAATCACCACAATCCCAGGGGGGGAACAGCGCTAATGGCGGCAGCAGCCGGGGGTCATTGTGACATTGTGAATGTATTACTGGAGGCGGGGGCAGAGATTAATCTCCAGGATGCGGATGGGGAGACAGCCTTACATTTAGCCTCGGTAGAAGGTCATGCTGCGGTTGTGGAGGCGTTACTCCAGCGTAATGGTAACGTAGACCTGAAAAATAAGCTCGGTGACACCCCACTGATGCTAGCCGCTTTACATGGTCACACAGAGATTGCGATCGCGCTAGTGCAACATGGCGCTGACGTAAATGCCAGCAATCAAGGGGAAACCCCTCTCACCCTTGCCCTATCTCAGGGATATCCCGAAACGGTAACAGTATTGCTCAAAGCGGGGGCAAATGCCAATCTGACCGATATAAAAGGGAAAACCCTGTTAATGAAGGTAGCTGACCAAGGGGATAGTGAACTGATACGCTCATTATTAGCAGCCGGGGTTGATGTGAATCAGCGAGATAGTGCCGGGGCGACAGCCTTAATGTGGTCAGCCCATCGGGGTTATATCCCTGCTGTGAAATGTTTATTAGACGCAGGTGCAGATGTCACCCTCAAAAATCGGGGGGGCTATACGGCGATGATGATTGCTGAATTTAATGGGTATCCGGAAGTGGTGAGGGTTCTGAAAGCAGCAGGGGCGGCTGAGTAGAAAGGGATAGGGGAGATGGGGAACACCTCGACTTCTCTCGGTGTGTCAGATGGGGAAGAGTAGGGGCGGGTTTAGGGACTAATATTGGTTGTTATCCCTAGCTTGGCTGCAAAACCCGCCCTGTGTGATACTGCTGGTCAATTAACGGAGGGGTCTGACCCGCATTTCTCACAAGTTTTGGCATCTTAGTCCTTGAAACCTTTACCTGACATGATTGTAACCGGAGATGGAGACGTGCCGCTGTATCTAAAAGTCGATTCCGGAAATGTCGATGATAAAAGTGTATTTGTCGAAAGATTAAAAGAGTTTAAAAAACAGTGGACATTTTCGGGAATATATGTTATTGATTGTAGCCGGAGAGCTGATTCAGGAGGCAGAAATTGAGGCTGAACTTAAGAACAAAAAGCAAGCATTAACAAGTTTATTTGCTCAGCGAATTTGTCAATATCTTGATCAGGTTGATTTGAAATAAGCGATGCCTCTACCCTTCTTACCTATCTACCTATTCAGTAGAGGAGAAATTAGCTTGCATTTCCTGTTCTTGAACAGATTGGCAAATTTGAACTGTGGCATCATGTTACTCAGGATGTGGTGTGGAGTAAACCCGTGAGTTCATCTGAGACTACGCTTTTGTAGTTTCAGCCAGGATTTTTTTAGGCTAAAGCCCTGGCTACAGACTTAACTGGGCAAGGCTACAATAGTACCATAGAATTGGCGAAATTTCTGAGCGCACGTCAGTAGGGCGCACGTCAGTGCGCCCCTACGTTATGGCATAAAAATAAATGAACTAACACGATTTTTTCTTCCTCAATTAACCCAACTCAATGGACTCAGTGATATGATCCAACAATTGCAAACTGACTCAGCCACCGATATTATCTACCCCGACAGCGATGGTCAACCTATGGCAGACAACACTAAACAATTTCGCTGGATTGTGACAGTTAAAGAAAATATAGAAATATTATTTGCGGCTAATGCTGATGTATTCGTAGCTGGCGATTTACTTTGGTATCCTGTTCAGGGAAAACCCAAAGCTTGCCAAGCCCCTGATGTGATGGTTGTCTTCGGTAGACCGAAAGGTGAAAGAGGTTCCTATCAGCAATGGCGAGAAGAGAATATTGTCCCCCAGGTTGTCTTTGAGATTCTCTCCCCAGGAAACCGTGCCAAAAAGATGGCAGAAAAACTCTTATTCTATCAACGTTACGGTGTTGAAGAATATTACATTTATGATCCAGATGACATCGAATTAACTGGCTTATTGCGGTCTGGAGAATGGTTAGACCCCATTGAAGATATGAATGGATGGGTAAGTCCACGATTAGGAATACGGTTTGAACTCACCCCTGATACCCTGGTCATTTATCGCCCCGATGGACAACGATTTCTGACCCCAGTTGAACTCGATCATCTCCGAGAACAGGAACGTCAACGGGCAGAAGAAGAACATCAACGGGCAGAAGAAGAACGTCAACGGGCAGAAGAAGAACGTCAACGCGCCGAGGAAGCAATGTCTCAATTGGAACAAGAACAACAGCGCTATCAAGCGTTGATGGAGAAACTACGAGCTAGAGGAATTGACCCAGAACAATTGTAAGGAGGATCGTCAATCATGAGTCAAGTTTCTCTCCGCCAGAGTACGTTAGTTTAGCTAAGGTGATTCATCAAGGCTTAATCCGCTTAGAGGTTCAATCCATTGAGCGAGTCAAGGTGTATGGAAAACAGGTTAACGATGATATTACCGATTGGCATCAAGAATTTGAATTAGTCATTCCTATCCCTCCTAAAAAAAATCCTCCGGGAAGACTTAGCCACTTAATCCGAAAACTCTATACCCCGTTTAATCCAGTCAAACTTTCAGCACTCATAACCTTGACGGCTATTAGTTTAGTCAGCCTCAGTTATATCATATTATAAGGCTATTCAATATAACAAAAATTCAGGTATAATTTGGTACAATAGAGAAATTTTGTTAGGTAAATTGAAACAATACGAAGAAGCATTAGAGTCATACAACCAAGCTCTAAAAATTGACCCTTACGATAGTAGGGCATGGAATAATCGAGGTCTGGTCTTAGAAAGCTTGCAACGGCATGATGAAGCATTCAAATCCTATCAAAAAGCCACCGCGATCGCACAACGTACTACGCAAATTTCGTTTACTTTACAAACGATCGCCAAGCGCCGGAATTTGGAATGTCTCGGTTGAGGCTATGCTTTCCTTGAAAAGCTGTAAGCCATAATGGGTAAGGGTTTTGGCTTAAGTTGACACGGATACCCGCTTGCTCTAATCAACAACTGTGTCCACTCAATTGACTCGGGTCGCCTTTTACTTCGGTCAGGGCGGGTTTAGTCGCATCTTTTGTGAAACCGAAACAGTAGTGGTGAAACCCGCCCCTACACAAACACCAAATTGTCCCCTTGGAGAAATCTTGATTACTATTAAGTCTGGGAAGTTAAACAAGGTAACGCCATGACAATAACCATTTCCCCAGACCAAATTGATCGGATTGTGAGCAATCGACACCATGATCCGTTTGAAATACTTGGGTCTCATCCGGTGGAAGGGGAGGGTAAAACAAGCTGGGTTGTACGGGCTTACCTGCCTAAAGCCGACGCCGCTTGGGTGATTCGCCCCACCGAACGGGAAGAATACCCAATGCAGGCTGTCAGTCATCCTCATTTATTTGAATGTGAGATTGATATACCCGAGTTAGCCAACTATCAACTGCGGATTAAAGAAGGCGAGCATGAACGGGTAGTCTATGATCCCTACGCCTTTCGCTCTCCGCGTTTGACGGATTTTGATGCTCACCTATTTGCCGAAGGAAATCATCATCGCATTTACGAAAAATTAGGCGCTCACCCCACTGAATTTAATGGCGTCCAAGGGGTTCACTTTGCTGTATGGGCACCGAACGCCCGCAATGTCTCCGTTATCGGTGATTTCAATAACTGGGATGGACGCGAACATCAGATGCGCCAACTTGGAAACGGGATTTGGCAACTGTTTATCCCGGAAATTGGCATCGGAGAACACTATAAGTACGAAGTGAAAAACCACGTCGGACATATCTATCACAAATCCGACCCCTACGGCTTTGAGCAAGAAATTAGACCCCAAACCGCGTCAATTGTCAATAGCCTAGACTACACTTGGCACGACGAAGACTGGCTAGAACGCCGTCGCCATACTGACCCCCAAGAGCAACCCATTTCTGTTTACGAGGTTCACTTGGGTTCATGGCTGCATGAGAGTGCCGAGACTCCGCCCGAATTCCCGGATGGGGAAACTCGCCCTGTGGTGAAAGTCTCCCAGAAACCCGAGGGACGCTTCCTCACCTATCGGGAATTAGCCGAACGCCTGATTCCTTATGTCAAAGAACTCGGCTTCACCCACGTCGAACTCCTCCCCGTTGCCGAACACCCTTATGATGGGTCTTGGGGGTATCAGGTTGCCGGATACTACACCTGCACCTCCCGCTATGGAACACCCCAAGATTTAATGTATTTCATCGACCAATGTCACCAAAATGATATTGGCGTGATTGTGGATTGGGTTCCCGGTCATTTTCCCAAAGACACTCACGGGTTAGCCTTCTTTGATGGCACGCATCTGTACGAACATGCTGATCCTCGCAAAGGGGAACATAAGGAATGGGGTACCCTAGTCTTCAACTATGCCCGTAACGAAGTTCGCAACTTTTTGGTTGCCAATGCCCTATTCTGGTTTGACCGCTATCATATTGACGGGATTCGCGTCGATGCGGTGGCGTCCATGTTATATCTGGACTACGATCGCAAAGACGGGGAATGGGTACCGAATCAGTACGGGGGTAACGAAAACCTAGAAGCCGCCGACTTTTTGCGCTATCTGAATTATCAGATATTCGGCTACTATCCCGGCATCCTCTCCATTGCCGAAGAATCCACCGCTTGGCCCCTCGTTTCTCGTCCCACTTACCTGGGTGGTTTAGGCTTCAGCTTCAAGTGGAACATGGGCTGGATGCACGATATGTTGGATTATTTTGCCAAAGATCCCCTGTATCGTCCCTACCACCAAAATAACGTCACCTTCAGCATCATGTACGCCTTCAGCGAAAACTTCATGCTGGCGCTATCCCATGATGAAGTCGTACATGGAAAAGGCAACCTGCTGAGTAAAATGCCGGGAGATGACTGGCAGCAATTTGCCAATCTCCGCTGCTTATACGCCTACATGTACACCCATCCCGGTAAGAAAACCCTATTTATGGGCATGGAATTTGGGCAACGGAATGAGTGGAATGCTTGGGCAGACTTAGATTGGGGCGCGTTGCAACATGCCCCCCACCAACAACTGAAGCGGTTTATGGCGGATTTAAATCACCTTTACCAAAGTGAACCCGCCCTCTATAGCCAAGACTTTTCTCATCAAGGGTTTGAGTGGATTGACTGTAACGATGCGGACAATAGTGTTGTCTCGTTTATTCGCAAAGCAAAAGACTCGGATGACTTTATCGTCACCGTCTGTAACTTTATCCCTCAACCCCATCCCAACTATTGGGTAGGTGTCCCCGAACCCGGTTTCTATGCTGAAATCTTGAACAGCGATGCTGGAGATTACGGCGGTAGCAATATGGGGAATATGGGCGGTCGCTGGACAGGGGAATGGTCTCACCCCCGGTGGTCTCATTACATTGATTTGTGCCTACCTCCCTTAGGCGTTTTGATTCTGAAATTGAAGTCACAATAGTTCATAGTTCATCGTTCATTGTGACAGCATCCCATTGCCCGTAAAAATAGGAAAAGTTCGCGAACATAATTAGCAGACAGTGGGCGCACAGCCA
>CAKZMA010000590.1 GCA_937127375.1 uncultured Coleofasciculus sp.
TAATGCTCGCTACATCACGAATAATGCTCGCTACATCACGAATAATGCTCGCTACTAATACCCAATTTAAATGCATGACAGCTTAAGACAAATGACCAATGACCAATGACCAATGACGAATGACCAATGACCAATGACCAATACCTCTATCCGTCAAACTTATCCTCTGGTGCTAAGGTGAAATAAAATGTCGTTCCTTCGCCATAAGTTGATTCAACCCAAATTTTACCCCCATGACGTTCAACAATCTTTTTGACAATCGTTAAACCCGCTCCAGTTCCGCCTCCATATTTGGTTTGACCATGGAGACGCTTAAAAATCCGAAAAATCGTATCAAGGTGTTTTTCGCGAATCCCAATTCCGTTATCTTTGACATAAAAAATCAGGGAACCTGGGCTTGAGTCCCGCGACTCTTCCTCCAACCAGCCAAGTTCGATCCACTTGGGATAATTATTATTATATTTTACGGCATTATTGATTAAATTACTAAACACCTGCTTCACCAAAATCGGGTCACAGTTGACAACAGGTAGTGGACGAGGAATCCTAATTTCTATGTCCGAGCCAACTTGATTAATCATTAAAACATCCTGAATCTCTTCAATTAACTCGCCTAAATTAGTAGGTTTCATGACCAGTTCAGCTCGTCCGAGACGGGAGTAGCTCAAGAGAACACTAATTAACTCTTCCATCCGCTGGGTTAACTGAACCAAGGTTTCCAGCTTATTCACCCCGGCTGTATCGAGGATTTCAGCATAATCTTCTAATAGGAAGTTGGAGTAATTGTGAATCCCTCTGAGCGGTTCCTTCAAATCATGGGAAGCAATATAGGCAAAAGCGTCTAACTCATTATTGCTGCGCTGGAGTTCGAGATTGAGTTGAGCGAGTTCATCCACCTTACGCAGGACAATATTAATAATTGTATTTTTGAGTTCTAGGGCTTCTTCAATTTCACAGTCTTTCCAGGGTAATGACCTAGATTTAACCGTTTCCTGCCATAAATCAAAGGATTGACGGGGGGATAAAGTTAAACTGCCATCCGCTTCAACTTTCGCATCTTTCTGGGGATTTCCCGCCCAAGGAACTGTTTGCACAACTTCCGGGCGAAACCAGAGAATATAATTATCACGAATTTTACTAATTTCTAGTGCCAGTAACCCACTGGCAACCTCGGCAAAATCAGTAGCCGGAGTATACTCTTGACTTAAAGCATCGGTATGAAAAATATTCTGATCATAGATTGTCTGCTTCAGCCATTGAATCAAAAGAGAACTCTCCGCTTTTGACGGGGTTTTGCCAATTTGAGTTAGCTCTCCTTCTGCTGATAATATAACCCCTTCGGCTCCGACTAATTGGAGTAAAGTGTCGCTATTTTTGACTAACCCCTCTACCCAGTCATCGGATTGAGAGAGACTCGCCATAAGTTTGGGTTGCAGCACCTTAATTTGGCGCTTATAATCAAGGTCTTGGTTCTTTTCTTTAGCCGCTAGCTCTAAGGACATAACTTGCCCAAAAAATTCACAGGCGGTACGAATTTCATAGGGAACATAGTTGGGCTGATAATGATGGCAAGCGATTAACCCCCAGAGGCGTTTATTTTGGAGTAAAGAAATTGACATAGACGCCTGAACTCCCATATTGTGTAAATACTCAACATGAATCGGAGAAACACTTCTTAAGACGGAATAACTCAAATCAAAGGGTTTCTGGGTTTCTGGATTCAGGGGTAATTCAACCGGGGGATAGTGACTATCTGGAATTAAACGCAGCAAATTTAGTTGATAGAGTCGTCGTGCTGGTTGAGGAATATCCGTCGCAGGATAATGTAACCCTAAAAATGGTTCTAAATCTTCTCTCTTGGTTTCGGCAATCACATGACCCGAATTATCGGGATCAAAGCGATAAATCATCACCCGATCAAATCCCGTTAGGGCTTGAATTTCGTTGACCATGATTTGACAGAGTGCTTCGAGATTAAAGGCTTGTTGTAGCTTAGTTAATGTGCCTTTGGTCAGTTGATAAAACTGAAAGAAGTTTGCCTGTTGAGCACCAATGATGGGTTCTAATTCGAGGATGATCACTCCATCCGGTGAACGATGCACAATCCCATTAAACTGCTGCGGCTGGTTATCCTGAGTGAGTGTAATGGGCAGGGGATTCACCTGCTCAAAGTCTCCGGTTAAACAATCGGTGATTGAGTTAGTCTGCTCCAGTCCTAAGATATTACTCAACGGTTGTTCGACTAGATGTTCAGGGGGAACTCCTAGCAATTGTTCTGTATTTTGGCTAACTTGTAAAATATCTAGGTGCGGTTCTTTTAAGACCAACAACACCCCATGGGGTTGAATTGAGCTAGGGATGTGAATTTGTTCTTTATCGCAGTTGTTTAAGGTAACATTTTTTGCGGTCACTGTATTCATTTTTAGATTTTATTGAATTATTTAAGATTATTAGAGACAGATTTTAACACAGGCAAGGTACACCTGAAAAGCAGGACGAAGGAGGGAGGGCTACTTTATTGTGCTTAAGCAAAACCCCTCTCCCACGCCAGCCCTCTCCCCCAGCCCCTCTCCCAAGCTTGGGAGAGGG
>CAKZMA010000591.1 GCA_937127375.1 uncultured Coleofasciculus sp.
ATGGACAACGAGTTGATTTCGCTAATCCTGGCGGGATTGAAACCATTTTCACTCGTGTCACGGGTAAAAACCTGACCACTATTCTGGGAACCTTAGGCGTCGATGGAGCCGCGAACCTGATTCTACTGAATCCCAATGGTATCTTTTTTGGTGAAAATGCTCAATTAAACGTGTCCGGTGCATTTCGCGCCACGACAGCAGATAGCGTTATTTTTGAGAATGGGCTAGAGTTCAGCGCCACAAATCCTCAACCCCCGTCTCCTTTACTCACGATTAACGTTCCCATTGGCTTGCAATTTGGAGCCAATCCCGGCACGATTGTCAATCAATCCGTCGCCATGATTGGGGATGAAGTCGTGGGTCTAGCGGTGCAACCTGGTCAAACTTTATCCTTAATTGGTGGAGATGTGGAGTTAAAAGCAGGTCATCTAACCGCACCTGGGGGAAAAATTGAACTGGGTTCTGTTTTTGATGGAGAGTGGAACCTCAATTCTCCCCAATCCTCGTTCCTGAACGCTACAAGTTCAACATTAGGAACGATTCAACTGATAGAACAAGCCACCGTCAATGCAAGTGGTGCAGGCGGAGGTGAGATTCTGGTACAAGGACAACAAGTTTCTGTACTGGATGGGTCACAAATTTTATCCATTACTCTAGGATCTCAACCTGGAGCTAATTTAACCATAAACGCTTCTGAGTTAATCGAAGTGGTTGGCGCTTCCCCCACGGGTTTTCCCATCAGTAGCATCAAGGCAAATACAGTCGGTACTGGATCAGGGGGAGATTTAACCATAAACACAGGACAACTTCGGGTGCAGGGTAGAGGCTTAGTCTCTGCGTCAACCTTTGGTGGCGGGACAGGGGGAGATTTGACGATTCGGGCTTCAGAGGCTGTAGAACTGAGTGGTTCTGGATTTGAGAATTTGCAGCAAAACATTATCTTAAGGGCATTAGCTACACCAGAACAATTAGCAGCGTTAGGTGTACCCCCCTTCCAAGTTTCCGATATCGAATTTTTCGGCGGCGGACTTTTAGCGGCGACTCAAGCAAGCAGTTCCCCAGCCGGTCGTTTAACCATCGACACGAATCGGTTAGTGATGCGGAATGGCGCGATCGCCTCTACACCAACCGGGGGTGCAGGGAGAGGGGGAGATGTCTTGGTTAACGCTGCTGAATCCGTGGAAATATCCGGTTCAGCATTTGTTACCGGGGCGTTTCAAAGAACCACAGGCGATGCAGGGAATCTCACCTTGAATACGCAACGCTTATCCCTGAAAAATGGTGGACTCCTGCAAACGATTACTTTTGGTCAAGGGGATGGTGGAAGTTTGCAGGTGAACGCCTCTGAGTCTGTGCAAATGGACAGTACACCCATTGGCGCACTTGCTCCCACAGGGATTTTTGCCAACAGTGTCTTTGGTACCGGGACAGGCGGCGACATCACTGTAAATACACGCCGGATGATTATGCGCGAAGGGGCGCAAGTGGGAAATCAGACGGGTGCATTAACCGGATTGGGGTTAATTCCCTTAGGCGGTCCAGCCGGAGATGTGGTTTTAAATGCAACGGATTCGATTGAAATTGACGGTTTATCCCCGGATGGTCGGTTTATTAGTGGTCCGGGAACTACCAGTTTTAGTGGTGCGCCCGCAGGAGATACAAAAGTCTCCACCCGAAATATGATCATTCGCAATGGGGCAAATATTTCAACCACCACCCTGAGTGCGGGAGATGGAGGCACATTGACGGTTAATGTCTCCGATACTCTGGAACTCATCGGTACGGGCATTTCTACCGGGGGAGGAGTCACCGTTGAAATTCCCAGTAGTTTGGTTTCTTCCTCCGGACGGGCTGACTTTCCGGCATTGCAAGCCACGGGGGATGCGGGTGTTTTAAAGGTAAATGCAGGTCAACTTATTATCCGAGATGGCGCAGCAGTTGCCGTGAATAGTCTCGGTTCTGGGAATGCGGGGACATTAGAGATTGTCGCCGATTTGATTGAGTTGAATAATCAGGGAACAATTAATGCGGCGACAGATTCGGGTCAAGGTGGTAACTTATCCCTAAAAACCCAAAACTTGCTGATGATTCAAGAGAGTCAGATTACCACCGATGCAGGAAATACAGATGGGGGTAATATTACCATCATGACCGATACCTTAGTCGCTCTAGAAAATAGCGATATTACCGCGAATGCTCAACAAGGTCGAGGGGGGCGAGTTATTATTATAGCTCAAGGTATTTTTGGCACGGAGTTTCGGAAGAAATTGACACCAGAAAGTGATATTACAGCCACCTCTGAATTGGGACCTGAGTTCAGTGGTATTGTAGATATCGTTATCCAGGGTATTGATCCCTCTCAAGGATTAGTTGATTTCCCCGAAAATTTCACGGATACCAGTACCCTCATTGCCATTGGTTGTGCCGCTGATGAAGGAAATTACTTTGCCCTAACTGGACGTGGTGGCTTACCTGCTAACCCGACTCAACCCCTTGTCAGTGAGACGGTGTGGTCCGATGTACGCAATTTATCGGTGGCGTCTTCTCCAGCGTCTACGGCTAAGACGGAAAACAATTTTCAATTTTCCCGACCGAATCCTCAACCTCAAATTATTGAAGCGCAAGGCTGGATTGTCAATGAAAAAGGTCAAGTTGAATTGGTAGCTAATTTACCAGAAAGTTTCCCTCAAAGTCCTCGATATACACCACAAACTTGTTCACCTTAATTCTGGGGATAATCTCAGATCAAGCAAAAAAACTCTGCGCCCCTCTGCGTGAACCTCTGCGTCCCTCTGCGTTAAAAAAACATAATTTCGATGCGAACTTATATGATATGAAATCAAAATCATACCCTTGAGCGAAGTGTCAATACTGCCAATTAAATCAGGGCGGGTTTTGTACAAAGGTTATGATCAATAGCGAAACATAATTTCCTAAACCCGCCCCTACGTGCCTCAAAACCAGGTTCCTTTGAGCAAAGAATCAACGCTCAACACTCCCTCTGGATACCGTTAACTATCAAAATCAGGTCAAACTATGAAGTGGGCTAGTCAAAATTTTCGGCTAAAGATTCGGTCTAGTTTGAGACGGTATGCTTCCTCTGTGATACGGTTTGGGCTAACCCTGTTTCTCGTCACCACTGTATTACCCGGAATTTCATATCCAGTTGAATCTTTACACGTTAGTGGAGACAAGGTAGAGGACAGAGGGCAGAGGGCAGAAGGGCATATTGCCCAAACCGATAAAATCTTACACCTTGGGGATAACACTAGGCGCTTACAACGCCAACCCCAAAACGCCAAAATTGCCAATTCCCCAACCCCCCTAGAACAAGGGATTGCCGCCTTTGAAGCGGGACGTTTTGCTGATGCAGCACAACTGTGGCAACAAGCCGCCCAAGATTATGAAGCAAAGCGCGATCGCCTAAATCAAGCCCTAAGTTTAAGTTATCTCTCGCTAGCGTATCAAAATTTGGGACAAGTCCAAGACGCAGAACAAGCGATTAGCCAAAGTCTTGATCTGTTGCAGGATCAAAACAATTGGGAATCAGGGGGTTTGGCGATTCTGGGTCAAGCCTTGAATACTCAGGGACGCCTGCAACTCACCAAAGGACAAGCTGAAGCCGCCTTGGACACTTGGAAACAAGCCACCGACGCTTATAGCCGTGCGGGTGATGAAACCGGAAAACTGGGAAGCCAAATTAACCAAGCCCAAGCCCTGCAAACCTTGGGACTCTATCGACGGGCGCAAACGCTCTTAGAACGGGCAAATCAACAACTTCAAGCCAACCCTGACTCCCGCGTCAAAGTTCAAGGATTGCAGAGTTTAGGAATAGCCCTGCAAGAGTTGGGCGATCCCAAAACATCCCAAACCCTGTTAACCCAAAGTTTAGCGATCGCCCAAAAACTTAACCCAACTCCCGATACCAGTGCGATTCTGTTGAGCTTAGGAAATGTGGCTAGAGACTTACAAGACGATGACAAAGCATTAGATTATTACCAGAAAGCAGCTAAAAATGCAACCAATTCGCTGATCCAAATCAAAGCTCAATTGAACCAACTGAGTCTGTTGATCAATACGGAACAAGAGGATGCCGCGATCGCACTATTACCGCAAATCCAAGTTAGTCTCGCCACCCTATCCCCCAGTCGGGCGGCGGTTTATGCTCAGGTAAATTTTGCAGATAGCCTAATGCGGATGAGCCAAGGAGCAGAGGAGCAGGGGAGCAGAGAAGCCGGGGAGCAGGAGCGCCAATTTGTAGGGGCGGGTTTGACCGATAACCTTACCCCAGAAACCGATAACCTCACTAAACCCGCCCTGGTTAGCAATCCCGGAAGCGCTAAAGCGCT
>CAKZMA010000592.1 GCA_937127375.1 uncultured Coleofasciculus sp.
ACATTATCTTTGGGATTAACTAAGCGCCAGAGTTTTTGCTTGATTTGAATATCAAAGACTTCCCATTTGAGCTTGGTGTATTCGGTATTGTCATTAAAGCCACCTAAGAAACCAATGGGGATTTCAAAGCCACCAGCGGTCATGCGCCCGCCACCAAAGAATCGTCCTTGATTGTCTTGACCAAAGGCTTCTTTAATAAATTCGTCGGGATCAAGGGTGATTTTACTGGTTCTCAACGACCCAATCACGACTTCGACTTCTTCGTCTTCGTTGTGAACAATCCCGTAAACGACAGCCGTATGGACATTTTCTTCAGTCACCAAAAAGTCAGCGGCTTGGGGAATTGCATCCCGGTCATCGTACCGTAAATAGCCTACCCCCGCCATCGAGAAATTATTCTGGACAATGCGGTTTTTCAGCGATCGCTCAATCACATCCATGACTCGTCGCGATCGCGCGGTTTGCAGGACAGCATTGAGTAACTGTACGTCATAGAAACGACTCAAGTACGCCGCCGCTAGGAAATCCTCTTCCGTCGCCCGCATCAAGCGATCGGTATCGGCACGTAGACCGTGCATTAGTGCTGTAGCACACTTAACATGGGTACTAATGCTACTATCAAGCTTGAGTAACCCGGTTTGTAGGTATTGACTGAGGATAGTGGCAGTCGCCCTTGTCTGAGGTCGCAAATCGGTAAATTCTGCCTCCAGATTATCCTGAGGGTTGTGATGGTCAATCAGGACGACAATGGGGACACCTGCTTTTTTGACAAAGGGCATTAATTGGGTTGTGGTTCCCTGATTATCAACTAGCACACAACCTTGATACACGGAGAAATCCCGATCCTTCAATGTCTGAATTCCCCAGCGCTTAGCAGGTAAGTTGGTCAACTTGACCAAGGCAATGTTTTCCTGATGAGACAAAGTTCCTGCATATACAATGTCACATTGAATATTGTACTGTTGGGCAATTAACTGGTAAGCCCAAGCACTCGATAGAGCATCAGGATCAGGGAAATCTTGAATGACAATAAGCTGGCGTTCTGAACTGTGACGATCTAAAACCTGTTGCAGTTCTCCTATTTTGGCTTGGGATGCATCAAAACGCCGCCGACGTTCACCGGTATTGTTACTGCGGTTCTTGGGATTTTTTGGGGAAGTTTTCTGTTGGTGTGAAGCCGCCGCACTCCCATCCGAAGGTGATGCTTTAGGGGGGAGAGCGTTATTATTGACAGATTTAAGTGAGTTGGATTCCATCGTGGGCAAGGTATTCAGCCATCATAGTTTTACACCAATCACCCCTGGAATAGGGGCTGGTGATTGCATGGGCATTGGAACCCACTCTTATA
>CAKZMA010000593.1 GCA_937127375.1 uncultured Coleofasciculus sp.
GTCAGGTATCGCTTTTTGCTTGGTTTCAAGCCTTGGTGTATCAATTGCCATGAACCATGAACCCTAAACAACGACATTGGTTGCACTTTGGGCTACTCGTGTTATGGATAGCCCTTGGTGCAATTTTGCGCTTGAGTCGTTTGGTGTCTCTACCCCCATGGACTGATGAGTTCGCCACGATGGTCTTTAGTTTAGGCAACAGTTTTCAAACCGTGCCACTGAATCAGTGGATTAGTTCAGATATCTTGCTCTATCCCTTGCATCCTGTGGCTGATTCAGATATTAGTTCAGTTGTCAACTATTTAAGCCAAGAAAGTACACATCCGCCGATTTATTTTGTCTTAACCCATTTGTGGATAAAGGTATTTCTTACCGATGACGGATTGGTATCCTTATGGGGGGCGCGATCGCTCTCGGCATTATCGGGAATTGCGGCTATTCCCAGCCTATATGCTTTGGGGTATTGGGCGTTTGGTTCTCGGTTAGTCGGTCAAATTGCCGCCGCGATGATGGCGGTTTCACCTTACGGGATTTTCCTCGCCCAAGATGCACGTCACTACACTCTGGCGATTTTATGGGTGATTGCGTCTTTATCCTGTTTAGTTGTGGCAATTCAGGGTATCCACCGTGAGGAACCGTTATCAGTAGGAATGGGATTAGTGTGGGTGGGTGTCAATAGTTTGGGAATCGCCACCCATTATTTTTTCAGCTTAACCCTCTTTTCCGAAGGGGTGGTGCTGTTGACGCAGGCTTGGCACCAGGGAAGGAAATATCCTCAGATTTTGGTACGATCGCATTGGCGGCGTATCTATGGGGTTGCTTTAGGGACGCTTGTCGGGGGTTTAGTCTGGCTACCTGCTTTATCCAGTATCTACGGTAGCGAACCCACAGCCTGGATAGCCGACGGGGATCTGACTGGTGAATGGTTAGCACCCATCGGGCGGCTGTTTATTTGGGGGCTGAGTATGATCGTCTTGCTTCCCACCGCCACAACTGTTCTGCCGATTTGGATCGTGGTAATCTCCGGTATCGTAACGGTGGTATTTGTGGTTAGCCTGATACCGAGACTCGCTAATGGCTGGAAACTCCAACAGCACTTTTCTGATCGCCGTTTAGCCTTGCAGATTTTGTCGGTATATTTAGGGAGTGCGATCGCGTTAGTCTTGGGCATCACCTACGGTTTAAGTATGGACTTAACTCTAGGGGCGCGGTTTCAGTTCGTTTACTTTCCGGCTGTGATCCTGTTATTTGCGGGGATACTGGCTGGAGTTTGGCATCAGGTGACATTTGATTCAGCTTCTAGACTAAAGCATGGCAAAGCAATTGTGGTCATGATTTGGCTGATGGGATTAATGGGAGGATTCACCGCAATTGGGAATTTAGGGTACTTACAAAATCACCGTCCCGACTTGCTTGCACCTGTAATCCAAGAGGCGTCTCAATCTCCCGTATTCATCGCCACCACTCACAAGCATCATGGACAAACTGGGCGACTGATGGGGTTAGCCTGGGAATTTAAACGATTATCGGATAGGAATAATTCTGAAACGGATAGAACTACATCTGCCCAATTTTTTCTAGCGGATCGTGATCCCCAAACCCGAACCTATACAGACGCGATCGCACGCTTACAAAACACATTAACTGAACTGCCACGCCCCTTCGATTTATGGTTAGTGGATTTTCGGACTAAAGTTGATTTAGACGCGCAGCCTTGTTTTCGCGATCGCTCTTATGGGTCATGGGCTGGTGAATATAAATATAAACTTTATCGTTGTCGAGTAGGAAAATAAAGAAAAATTATAGACTAAACGTTTCGATTTAAATTCGCCAATTATCCAACCTCAGAGGATAACCTAAGGCTTGAACTCGCTGATAGTGAGATAAATTGCCAGTTACCAAAGTAAGATTATGTTGTAGAGCGATCGCAGCAATCATTGAGTCAGGATAACCAATGGGTTGTCCTATTCGTTCTAAATCCGCATAGATACGCCCTGCTAATGCGGCATCTGGCAGTTCTAGTGTCAAAACCTCTTCAGAGGTAAGTGTAGCTAAAAACTCGTGAACACGATCTTCTCGTTGACGTTTATGCCAACCTTGGACAACCTCCATAACGGTAATAACCGAAATTGTGTAGCAACCGAAAACAGCACGATAAGCAGTAGCTTTAGCTATAACCCTTTGATTAATTCTCCTAAAAATTTCAGACAAAATGTCTGTGTCAAGCAGTGCCTTTTCCAATTTTTTCGTTGAATAACTGTACTCTCCGATTTTTTAGGGCTTCTTCAAGTATCTCACCAACAAGTTCCGGTTCATCAGCAACTAATCCTAACCAAGGATCTTTTGTTCTTTTTTGCCGGACTAGTAGTTTGATAACGTCTGCAATCAGTTCCGGTAATGTACTTTGCCGAGACTCTGCCAAAAGCTTGGCACTTTCAAGGGTTTTTTGGTCGAGTTCAACTTCGATCTTCGTCATGCTGACTAGCCTCTTGCATCAGGAGCTTGATGAAATTTTAGCATTGCATAACCTCAGACATCGATTAGCACGAATCATTTAGTAGAGACGTTGCATGCAACGTCTCTACCACAGTTGGTTATTCCCATTAAACCGGAAACGGCAAAAACGGGATCGCACTCACCAAGGTTTGCAAATTGTCAGCTAAAGCGGTTGAGAGTTGCTGGGTAATCGGTAAACTATCCACCACGATGCCAGTACATAACAGCATCATGTACAGAATCGAGTACTTAAACAGCCCTCGCGCCAGTTGGTTATCGGTGGGACTTTGTAATAACTGCCATGCTTTTTGCAGAAAAATACTACCTAACACCAGCGCGATCGCACCATACACCACACCCGATACTCCTAACGGATAAATAAATAACAGCGACGCTGGAACAACTAACAACGTGTAAACCCAGATTTGACGGGTTGTAGACTCTTCACCTGCTACAACAGGCAACATGGGAATCCCGACTTTGGCGTAATCCTCGCGAATCATCAAAGCCAGCGCCCAGAAATGGGGAGGAGTCCACAAAAAGACGACGGCAAACAGTAACCAGGCGGGTAAACTCAACTCTCCCGTCACCGCCGCCCAACCCACCAGTGCTGGAATTGCCCCGGCTGCACCGCCAATCACGATGTTTTGGGGTGTATGGCGTTTGAGTAAGTGGGTGTAAATCCCCATGTAGAAGATAATGCCCGACATTGCCAATAATGCAGCTAGAAGATTGGCAAAGACGGCTAATAGGGTAAACGATGCAGATCCGAGAGCGATCGCGAATAACAAGGCATCACGAGTCTGTATCCGCCCTGAGGGAATTGGACGGCTACGGGTGCGTAGCATCTCATAATCGATATCGCGATCATAAATGCAATTGAGGACTTGAGCCGAAGCAGCAGCTAAGGTTCCTCCAACCAGGGTAATGAGTAGTAACAAGGGATCAACTTGCCCCTCAGATGCCATCCACATCCCTGCGGCTGTCGTAATCAACAGCAGAGGAATAATGCGAGGTTTTGTGAGTTGGTAGTAGCTCTGAATCACTTGCCGGACGTTTTCATGTTGACGGGATATAGTTGTCCCAATCATTAATTTCACCAATTCCTTATTTATTGAAACACTATATACAATCATTAACACTTTGACACAATCGCCGTTTTAATGCTGTAGGAGTGGGGGAAGCTGGGGGAGTGGGGGAAGCTGGGGGAGCTGGGGGAGCTGGGGGAGCTGGGGGAGCTGGGGGAGCTG
>CAKZMA010000594.1 GCA_937127375.1 uncultured Coleofasciculus sp.
AGCAGGCTTTCTATCACTATGAAATCTGGCAAGAAGGCGATCGCCTTCTCAAGAAGACTAAATACATTCCCAAGCGCTTACTATCGGAAGTACAGCGACTTGATCAGCACAAAGCACCAGTTCGGGACATTCTGAGGGTGTTGGGAGTGATTTGATGAAAGAGCTGGTAGCAATTAGGCGATCGCTACATCTCAATTCTTTCAAGGGTGACGACTTGAAACGGCTTTCATCCTTTCTAGATTAAGCTTTCTATGGATACGGGAATTCCCATATCTAAGCTAACCCACTGGACTTTAGACTACTCTCTAGTTCTATCTAACCTATTTAGGATAGACTTCAAACTCAGAACGCCTACGGAAAAAGCAGACATCAAACTCAAAGAAGAAGTTTGCCTGCCCCAAGATCAAAGGCACATTGGTTGCTTGTGTCCAGGCGAATGCCAGGTTAACAGTTGGGAATGAGTTAACTTGAGCATCAACAACGACTGCGCGAGCTTCAAATCGAGCTAAGTTCCCTGCCAGTAGAACCGAAAGCGTTTCATCCTCCCAAATTAAGCCCAGTTGTAAACCCAACTCGTAGGGCAAAACATTAACGCTTGCACCTGTATCTAGTAAACCTTCAGTGTTAAGGGACTGACCATTGAAACTGAGCGTCAAAGGTAGATACGGCATTCGATCGACCATGCCAAGACTGCTGTCAATGATTTTGTAGGGAAATCTTTGAGCGTCAACCATTCTGTTCTTGTCGCTTTGTCGCCAGAAGATTCATTAGAACATTGGCAGCCTCAGAGCAATTGTAGGGCGACCAAACCGGATACTCTCGGTTCGCAACAAAAAAGTTTGGCTCTTCTTCTTTGACCAGCTCTGTGGCAAGAAACTGCATTAACCGAAGCTTGTCAATTTTTGGAAGTTCCTGGATTTGTGACATAAGTTCAGCTAATGGCATTTGAGAATCTCCTCGTCTGAGGGTTGGTGAAAGGAAATGATCGCCCTCTCATTCTAGCTTGAGCAATCACGTCCACGGTCACAGCCTATATATAACGGACTAATTCAAATACGCCTTGGCGGTAACGATTACAAACTGTCACTGGGTTCTCTTTGATGCCATTGTAATTGAACGCTGTGTCTGCATTGAAATATTGAGCTTATCTGCTAGTTTCTGACGCTCCCTAAATCCTATATCGTGCATATAGCAGTGATGCAGAACAATTTCTTTTAAGAAACGCTGGCAAACGTAGTTTTTGGAGAATTCAGCGTGCAGTTTGTCAATTTTATTAATATCTAAATTTTTCTCAAACTGCAATTCAATAATTTGTTGAATCAAACATAATGCAGAATTACCCTTAGCTTCAGTTACTTTAATATAGATTTCACGACCTTTTGAGGAACCCATGGAGAACGATACTTTGTAAAGCATACCCAAAATTGCCATATAATTCATTCCCAAGTAAAAATGCTTGATATCACGAATTATTTTTGAATCTGAAATTTTTTTATTCTGCTCTATTGTATTTTTAATTTTTCTGATTGACTCTTCTTGTAAGGATTCTGAAAATTTTAAAAATACATTAAGTAATCTTAGTGAAACTGAGAGTGATTCCTCATAAATTAGCTCTAGAGATTTTCTTTCTAGAGAACTAAGTTTATTCCTGAAAATTTGTCCACAGACTTCAATTGCTCGGAATGCTTTGTTTACCTTTTCTATCAATTCTGATTGTTCTTTATTTTCATCTATATGGCTATTGTGAGCTTCTTCTTGTTCTTCAATAATGTCTTTTTCTGTGTCGTGTTTTAAACGTTCTTGTCTGGCATCACGTTCTTCTAGAACAAGGTCAGGTATTTCTTTAACAAAATCTTGAATAAAAGATAGAGTCCCTACTTCTAATGTTACTGCTTGCTCGTCAGAAAAGATATCCATGACAGACATTATAATCTCGTCAATAATCCATGGATCTTTTGAATGAAATGTAAGAAATAGTACTATGTTTGATGCTTTCTCTAGGTGGATTTTGTTGATCAAGTCTTGTATCGTATTTTTAGCTTGTTCTCCTTTTTGAAGGGATTCTGACAATTTTTTTGCCGCAAAAAAGTAAAAGAGATAACGGTATCGAAACTTTAAAATATTATCTTTTTGATCCAGAATAAATGAATCGACTAAATCTTTAATCACTTTGTCTTGATCAACCGGAAGGAAATTAGTTGAATATTTTTTAAAGAATGTATCCAAGTCAGATTCATCAAGACTCTCGGAGGAAGACTCTAAAATTGCTCCACCAAGTTCTGATAAAACATTGAAGTATGTATCAATCTCGTCTTGTTTTACATGAACACGCTCTAGGGCTTGGTATATCAAATACTGATAACAGTGTCCATAAGCAGTAAGTTCAAGTCTCTGTGAAGTCATTGTCTCGAAAGACTGAAGGAGCGTTAAAATATGGAATGGCTTTGCTGGAACTATATTCTTGCGTACAAGTGAGTCCACGTGGAGCCGCAGTTCGTCTTTCTTTGCCCAAATCTGCTGGTCGTCTACTTCTTCAATTGACTCTAATTCGACCCATTTCTCAATTAGTTCGCTACGGCGGACATTACCGAAGGGGAGAATTTCAAGTTTCTTATAATCATCAAGTTCAGGAAAATCAGGTACGATAAATAGAAAGGCAGTTTCGGCGATAATAATAGTACGAGAAAAGAGCGAGTTTAGTTGTGCTAGAACTTTGCTTTTTGCCTTCTTATTAAGATTGCTTTTCGATAAATCATCAATAATACAAACCAAGTTATTTTTTTGCAAAAATTCTTTTGCGGTGAGAAAAGAATATGTGGTTTCAACTAGCTTCGCAATTTGTCCCTCAAGCTTAGAAGTTTTTATATTTCCCCCTTGAATAAGTAGAGGGAGGTATCCCGAATAAATCGCATCTCTAAATAATATTTTTGCCAGGGAAGTTTTGCCTGACTGTTCATCTCCCAAAATGAGAATTCGATTTCCCTTTTTCCATATTTTTTCACCTGAAATATTTAATGGCGTTTCTTCTAATGATTCCTTAATGATTCTTAGATCAGGATAGACAAATAAATCATTCAGAGAAATATGTTCACGATTCCGATGTGTAAATTTTATTTCAGTATTCTCAATAAACTCTTTAAAATCATTGGATAAGTGAGTATTTAAGCTAAAAGGGGTGCTTGAATTACTGATTTGATGCCTATCATGACTTAAGGCAGCCGTTTTTTTTTAATGATATTATCAAGTTTATCAGTTATAGTAATGAAAGTTGGGAAATTCTTACGCAAGAATGTTTCTGTATCTAGCTCTGCTTCGTAAGAAACTCCCAGAAAAGGGGGAATTGAAGAGATTACTCCTTTGACCTTTGCTGCTGCTGATTGATTTTGCTGATTTACTGTATCTCTGATTTCTTTCAAGAGTATAATAATTTCATTGGTGTAGGTAGATGAACCGACCTCAATTCTGCCAACTTGCTCCACAAATTCTGCAACTGCAATCTGTGCCTCTTGTTCTGAGATTTCGATAGAGCCTGACTGCTGTGATAAAATCTCCCAGTACTCTTGCTCATACGGCAGCATATCTTTTTTTAAGTCGGCGATCTGCAATTTAATTCGTTCTTTGTCTTCGTAAGGAGTTGTTGTCAGCGTAATTTCTTTAGATGATACCTGTTTACGATAACGGTTCAGAATTTCCTCAACCTCATGCAGACGATTACTCGACATCCCTAAACTCCAAAATTTGACAAACTATCGTTTCAATTTTATTATATCCAGTCTATATAGCACTGGCTTTAGACAGTTGCCTTGCCAATTGCTGTAATGCCCGTGCCAAGGAGGTTTCAGCTAGTGTCAGTTTCCTTTTGAACCCAACTAGCTCAAAACCCGTAAAATCTCAACAATGGAAGCCTTCCGGGTTTGCAGGTCTTGGATAGCGGCTACTTTCTCCTTGGGAATATACTTACTTGATTTGATTAGGCGTGCGCCCTCTTCCCATAGTTCGTAGTGAAAGAAAGCTTGGCGGTACTGTTTGCCATTTTTGGTATAGGTGCGCCAGTAAATTGAACCGCTTCCCTCACCCTTGAGACGGCGGGTAGCCACCTTAATTGTCTCTTGACTTTTCTGCGGTGTTTGAGTTGTAACCGTCTCGATAGTAATCGTCTCAGAGGATTCGATTCGC
>CAKZMA010000595.1 GCA_937127375.1 uncultured Coleofasciculus sp.
AACCTTACTCCTAGAGAAGTGAAATTAAACCTGATCAATTTTACTGTGATTTTCCAAATTAAACTCAGATCTGAAATATATCTTGAAATATTGCCAAATAATAGACATAGATTAGATTAGACCTGAAAAAAATCGTAACATGAACTCAAAGCCTCTTTTCTCAGTTATAGTCCCAACCTATCACCGCAATGACTTGCTAGCCAAGTGTCTTGATTGTCTATCACCTGACAGACAGATCTTACCGATTGACCAATATGAAGTCATTGTCACTGATGATGGCTCCCAGACCACTGCCGCCGCAATGATTCAAGAGTTTTATCCTTGGGTAAAATGGGTAGCTGGTTCAGGGAAAGGTCCTGCTGCTAACCGAAACAACGGTGTGAAGTATGCTCAGGGAGAGTGGTTAGCGTTCACCGATGACGATTGCTTACCTGATCCCCAGTGGCTTGCAGCCTATGCTAAGGCTATAGCAGTTGAATCTCCTTGTTTGGTTTTTGAAGGGCGAGTCTATGTTGACCGCCCTAGACGTAGTTTAGCGGAAACTGCACCAACTAATGAGTCGGGGGGGTATCTTTGGTCATGTAACTTTGCCATTCAACGGCAGTTATTTGAATCGTTAGGTGGTTTTGATGAGCGATTTCCCTATGCGGCGATGGAAGATGTAGAGTTAAGGCTAAGACTCACTAATTGTGGATACCTATACTCCTTTATTAAAGCAGCTTCTGTCTGTCATCCTTGGAGACAAAAGCCAGATTATCAACAGATCAAGCAACGTCAAGAATCAATCCTTCTTTACTTGTCTATACACCCACAAGAATTAGATAACATAAACTCAAAGTATTACGTGAGGGCTTTCCTAAAAAGCATATTTAATAATATTGTTTTTATAAAAATAATAAGGAAAATAGATGTAAAATATTTAGCACTTGAATCTTTTTTCTTTCTCAGAATGGCATTTATCATGATAGTTAAATTTGAAGGGATATGGAACTCAGTCTAGTGGGCAGATTCATTTCGGTAAAACTTACCGAAAAAATATTAGATAGAATAGATTAAAATCACATAACATAAAATAATCTTGAATTATATTACTGATGGAAGTCCAATATGGTGTAGTGCTGGGTTGTCCCCGCTCAGGAACAACTTTCTTGATGCAAGTTTTGCAAGCGTTACCTTATTCAGAATGCGTTTCGGGAAAGCTATTGCCTATTTCTATTCCACATATCGTTAATTATCCGTTAGCATCAGAGATTTATGAATCCCTATGTTTTGGGTTAGAATTTGCTTGCCAAGACTATTTGGTATCAGAAGCGGGTTCACGATTTGCCGCGATTCATAAGTGGCTCTTGGGGTGTATGACTATTCCAGAATTGATTGATACTTTTCGACGCACCAGGATTGTCAAACGCTTCATTTATAAGGAACCTTTTCTCAGTTTTGCTCCAGAGTTCACGTATCAGGCACTACCGAATTGCCGGATTCTCTATATCTACCGAGATGGTCGGGATTGTGCTGACTCCCTCGTCCGTACCTATGACGTACTGACTGATCAAAAATTAATGCATTTACGAACATCGGAAATGCCCTTAGGTCGTCAATACGATCATCGTTATGTTCCTTGGTGGGTTGAGTCTGGAAAGGAAGAAGAATTTATAAGTTGCACCCCTTATGTACGATCAATCTGGATGTGGAAAGAGATGGTTCGCCGTTGTCATGATTTCTTTACTAAACCAGAGGTTATGGCGAGTGGTAGAGTCCTATTTGTGAAATATGAAGATTTAGTGACTGATCCTCTTTTCTATGGTAAATCGATAGTTGAACACTTTGATGCTACAATGAATAACCAACTTTGCCAAAAACTTAAAAAAGCTAGCCCACGTTCTATCGGGATTCACAAAAAACGGGATAGCCGAGAAATTGAATGGGCAAGTAAAATTGCTAAACCAGAACTAAAAATTTATGAATATTTGTAGAACCTATTTAATTAAATATAGCTACTTTTATAACCCTATACAATGTAAGATTAATGTGTATAACAAGCGTTCATCGAAATAGGTGACTCTAAAATTTAACTCAAGATAACCAGGTACATTTACTAGCCAAACACTTGCAGTGGATACAAAAAGCTATTGAAGATTAACTCGATTGAAAGCATAATTTTTATGTTTATTTTTCAAGTTGTACCCAGATTACCGCCAGCAATTGATGGTCTAGGAGATTATGCACTTAATCTAGCTCGCCAACTCCGCCAGGACTTTGGTATCACTACCCATTTTTTGGTTGGAGATCCCACTTGGACAGGAAATCAAGAAATTGAAGAATTTCCGATCAGCCAGGTAACGGAGCGTTCGGCTAATACTTTGTTATCTCTGCTACCTAGCGGTAAAAGTACAGTCC
>CAKZMA010000596.1 GCA_937127375.1 uncultured Coleofasciculus sp.
CCCCTGCTTTTCCTATCTACTATGTTTGAGCGCAACTCGGTATTAGTGGGGGCGCTTGCGTTTTAATCCAAGCCAGCCTAGGGAACTAAACATTAACAAACCCAAGACAGAACTGGGTTCCGGTACACTTTCAACTGCAAAGACACTCAAGGTTCCACTGGTTTCATTGGCGGTAACCACCAAGGGATTACCATTAGGACTCTCGTTAGCGCCAATAAACAGCAACCCTTCCAACCCTAAATCACCGACAGCAGCTAACTGTTCATCTGTCGGATCAGGATCTCCCTCTTCATTCAAGTTAAAATCAACAGAGAAGTCACGGTTGTTGACATAATCCAGGAAGAAGGGGTTAAACGGATCAGTAATGTCATAACTGATAATGCCACCAATGCGTTCCAAACCAATAAAGGCAATAGTGCGACCAAAGAGTTCCGCAATCGTCACCGCTTGAGGTTCAGGTCCCTTATCATCACTGCGATCGTCAAATAGGTTGAGTTCGTCGTCGGAGTTGAACAACTCTGGGAGAAACTCGGCTGTAATCTGTTCAAAAGCATCACCACTGTCAAAGATGAGTTCGCCGTCTGTATCAAAAATCGAGAACGAACGTCCACCAAAGGTATACAGTTCGTCAAAGTCCCCATCGCCGTCTGTATCCCCTAGAGTATTAGTCACTTTTAAACGACCTAGATTTTCATCCTTTTGCAGTTCCTCTGCATTGGGGAAAGCCACGGGGTCAAGCAGTAAGTCGCCTACTCTTACCTCTTCACTAAAAAAGTCAAAGTCCCGGCTGTCACCTTCGTTAGCGCTCACCAGATAGGTTGTGCCATCCACGGTATAGGAGGTAATTCCATCAGGTTGGTACATCCCGAACAGGTTGTCGTAATTCGCGATATTGATCGCGCCGTCTTCGTTGCTGGCGTCTAAGGCATTCGGTGGCAGGCTATAATCTTTGAAACCTAGCCCAATCACTTTTTCTACCTGACCACTAGCGATATCCACTACCGCGATCGCATTGTTCTCTTGCAAAGTGACATAGGCTTTTGTGGAATCCTGGGACACAGTTACAAATTCGGGTTCCAGGTTTTGAGAGGGGTTATCAGCGTTGGGTCCAAACAGGCGAACATTGTCTGGTATAGAAACACCATCGAAGTTAGCTGTTGTGACATTAAACGTTGCCAAATCAATAATACTGACCGAACCCTGGGGATCTTCTGAGTAATCATCACTCAACTCCCCTTCATTCGCCACGATAATCTTGGTGCCATCTGGGGTGAAGGTGAGTGAGTCCGGGACTGAACCCACGGAAACCGGGTCATGGATGGAATTTCCCTCTGAGTCGAAGAACAACACCAAACCCGAATTTTGCGGCATCGGATTGGTGACAGAGACAGCAAATCGACCGTTGTTATAGCTGACGCTGTTGGGTGACCCAAATTCAGAAACGTCAATGGGTTTGAACAACGACGGACTCGTCGGATTGCTAATATCAAGGATATTAATCCGCTGTTGACCGGAACTGGTCACGAACAACCGTTGAGTGATCGGATCATACGCCGTTTGTTCAGCGGTGCTTTCGGCAAAAATACCTGTCGAGAAGGAACCGATGGGTGTCAGATTGAGATTAATCGCGGCGGCTGGTGTCGCCACCATACCGAGTAAAACGGCTGACTGTAGGGTTGACTGAACTATACTCGGCATTCGATGAATGAGTGAATTTTGACGCCTAGACATGGGTGATGAACCTCCTGATTCGGATTCGGATATGGTCGATAGCGATAATTAACCCCAAGAAGTTACATTTTGTAAAGCAACATTGCCGCTGATTTGGGTAAGAATGGCTGATATTCTTACCTTTCTTAATATATTCAAGCTAAATGAACACCGTTTGTTTGCCAGGAACAGAACGACCCATGCACAATTCCCACCCAGCGCTACAGAGCAATTTGTTTACAAAAGTTAACTTGAAAAGTCGAGTCAAACTACCTAGTTATGCACTTCTTATTTAGCATGGTCTTGCACCAATAAAGAAGAGTTCTGGGACAGGTTCATCAACTCTTTAACAAAAACCCGGAAAAACTTCACAGAAACTTTATGAACAAATCTGTCAAAATTTGATATGTATCCAGCAAACCGACAAAATAATCTTAAAGGCAAAGAGGTATCCCCATACCTGGAAACTGGAGACGCCTTTCGAGTCTAAACAGACAAAAAAAGCTGAGGCGAAACAACTGCACGGTTATCAACGACAATTTGTGATTATTGAGAGTTTAAACAAATGTTGCCAAAATTTTTGAAAGAGGTTGTCCTGCTGGGCTTGTTCACCACCCTCGTAAGTTGTGGTTCTACCGAAGAGAACAGCTTATCACAAACGCCAACATCGACGCCAACCCCTCAATCCACCGCTACTGGAACCCTTGTCCTTGCCGACGTTAACAAAAATGCCGCTGCCAAGCTAGAGAATTTCCAGCCCATGGCGGATTACCTAGCCGCCCGCTTAGAAAAATTTGGCATTGGCGTCGGTGAAGTACAAGTTGCCCCCGACTTAGATACAATGGCAAGCTTACTCAAAGAAGGCAAAGTCGATATCTACGTTGACAGTCCCTACCCGGCTATGATTGTCAGTGATAAATCGGGAGCCGCACCCATCCTGCGCCGTTGGAAGAAAGGACAAGCTGAATACTATGGCGTGATCTTTACCTTGGCAGAGAGTGAGATCGACTCCTTAGCCGATCTCAAAGGTAAAATGATTGCCTTTGAGGAACCTGTCTCCACCTCCGGCTATTTTTTACCCCTGAATACCTTGCTGGATGCTGGTTCGAAGATGAACGAAAAGGGTTCAAAAAACGAAGCCGTCGCCGCCGATGAAGTAGGGTACGTTTACAGTGGGGATGATGAAAATACGATTCAATGGGTACTCAGTGGCGAAGTCGCAGCAGGCGCGGCGGATTACTCATTCCTGGAAGAAATCCCTGAAGAAAGCCGGGAAGCCCTCAAAGTTCTAGCGGAAACCCAGAAAATTGCTCGCCATCTGGTTGTCATTCGACCGGGTATGGACCCAGAGTTGGTACAACAGATTAAGACAGTGTTAATGGAAATGGATCAGACAGCTGAAGGGAAGGAGGTACTCACCACCTTTGAGGAAACCGTCAAGTTTGACCAGTTCCCGGTTGAAACCAGTTTGGATAAGATGCGCCAGTTGTATGAACAGATAGACAACAAATAAGGGGTAGATGCTGTCCTGAACGACAATTTGCCCAGATGTACTAGCCAGGAAATAACAGTTATCGGAATAAGGGGAGGAAGATCAGTGGTATGGCTAGATTCAACCCAAAAAAAGGTTCACTAGCCACCAAAATAACCTTGGCGATGACCACGTTAGTGATTGTGGCTGTCGCTAGCGTCACCATGCTATCCCTACGCCGTCAGCAAGAAACCTTTCGCGATGAACTCGAACATCAGGCTGACCTATTGCTGGATACCTTAGTCGTCGCCACCCAAGATTCGCTCTACTTTCTCGATGTCTCCTTTATGAAGGAACTCATGGAAGAGTTGGGCAAGGATCAGGTATTAGTGGCAGGTCAGATTTATGACAAAGATGGACGGGTGCTAGCGGATGCCTATAGCCGCAATGTTTTATCATATGGGGTCACTCCTGATCCCTTAGGCAAAGAACTGGTCGAAAGTAACGAAACAGTGTTTAAATGGCAGTCTGACCAACTCCTTGCGGGTAAAGCCGTCGTTTTGGGACGTCAGCGCCTCGGCGCCCTCAGTGTCGGGCTTTCGACAGCCCCGCTGAAGGCAAAGATGGCGGCGGTGCGGAATGAAGGGATTGCCATGGGATTAGCGGCGGCGATGGTGGGTACGCTGGTGGCACTACTCCTGAGCCGTTCGATTACCGAACCCTTAAAGCAGATGACCGCCGCCACCCAGCGTCTGGCGAAAGGGGATCTGAGTCAGAAGATTGCGATTGACACCAATAACGAACTGGCGGTTTTAGCCGGTGCCTTTAACAGCATGACCGACCAACTGCGACATCTGATCGAGAGTTTGGAACACCAGACTGAAGATTTGCGGCAAAGTGAAGCCAAAAATCGTGCCTTGCTGAATGCGATTCCCGACTTAATGTTTCGGTTTAGCCAAGATGGGATCTTTCTGGATTTTAAAGCCCCAAAAGGAGAGTCTTACCTACAATCATCAGAAACCTGGGTCGGTCAACCTGTCTCTGAGGTTTTACCCCAAGAGGTGGCTACATTATGTTTAGAGTATGTCGAGCGAACGTTAAAGACTCAAGATATCCAAATTTTTGAGTATGAGTTGTTTGTGGAGGAACAGCGGCGGAATTTTGAAGCACGGTTGGTGGTCAGTGGTGAACAAGAAGTTTTAGCGATCGTTCGGGATATTACAGATGCGAAATTAGTCCAAATTGAATTGCAACAGGCAAAAGAAGAAGCAGAAGCGGCTAATCGGGCGAAGAGTGCCTTTCTTGCTAGTATGAGTCATGAGTTAAGAACGCCTTTGAATGGTATCCTCGGCTTAAGTGAGTTACTCCGGGAGGATGCCGAGGATTTAGGGTATACCGATTTTGTCCCGGATCTCCAGCAGATTTACGACTCTGGACTCCATCTTTTGAATCTGATTACCGATATTCTGGACATTTCTAAAATTGAAGCCGGGAAGATGAGCCTCTATCTGGAAAGCTTCGATATCTCTACTTTAATCGTTGAAGTTCAGAAGACGGTGCAAACCCTGATTAAGAAAAAGACGAATACTCTAGAGGTTCATGGCGCGGCGTCCCTTGGCACAATGCATGCTGACCGAACTAAGGTTAAGCAGTTGCTATTAAACCTAATTAGCAACTCCGCCAAATTCACGGAGAAGGGCACGATTGTCCTGAGTGTTACTCGTGAAAGTCAAGGTGAGGAAAATGGTAGCTCGAAAGGGGACATTAAAGTGCTGCTGGCGAATGGAGAATCCCCTATTGTTTCATCGGCAACCCTCGATAGTGCTTCAATTCCTGATGCTGGGAATGATGACCAAACCTCGGATTGGGTTATTTTTTCGGTCTCCGATACGGGTATTGGTATGAGTCCAGAACAGACGGCAAAGATATTTCAGCCGTTTGTCCAAGCAGATGATTCTACCACGAAAAAGTACGGAGGTACGGGTTTAGGATTGGCGATTTGCCAACGTTTCTGTGAGATGATGGGCGGTAATATTACGGTGAAAAGTGAGGTGGGTGTTGGTTCAACGTTTAGCTTTTACTTACCAGCTAAGGTCAAAGCTCCGAAGCCGGAAAAAGTCTCTTTATCACGTTAATTCGGTGGATGAAATTACAGTTAACGACGGGGATTGTCATTGGTCATTTGTCATTGGTCATTTGTGGACAAACACCGTAGGGGCGACCCGCTGCACAAATGAACACGACCCACCCATTAATTTTATCGGGTCGCCCTGCATCAGGTATCGGGAATTATAGCAACCGCCATAGCGGTTAGGACACATCATTTATGTAGAGACGTTGCATGCAACGTCTCTACAATGATGCCGAACGTCCTCATCGATGTGTCTACTGCTATATCCTGCATCCGGTATCAGGAATTAGTTGAAACTTGTTCCCTATTCCCTATTTCCTATTCCCCGTTCCCTATTCCCTATTTTCTATTCCCTATTTTCTATTCCCTGTTCCCTGTTCCCTACCCTCACCACAACACGTATTCAGCAACCCCTAAGTAATTAATCCAGAACGGAGTGCATGGACAGCGGCTTGGGTACGGTCATCAACGCAGAGCTTATTCAAAATATTGCGGACATGGGTTTTTACTGTGCCTACTGTAATATAAAGCTTATCCGCGATCGCGGCATTACTCGCTCCTGCCACAATTAGCTCAAGTACCTCTAATTCCCGTTCGGTTAAGGGATAGGCTTCGATGACTTGTTCGTACTCTGGACCTACCCCATCAATCTTGACGGTTCGATCTTGATTCGCCGCCATTTCAGAGGATGGATCTCGTTTTACCTGTCGTAAAACAATACTGGCAATCGCTGGATCAATCCAGGCGTTCCCTTCCTGGGTTACTTCTAACGCCTCGACAAGCTGTTCAATTTCAATATCCTTCATACAATAGGAATCAGCTCCAGCCGCAAAAGCAGCCAGTACCGCATCTTCACTATCATGCATGGTTAAGATCAGAACCCTTGTTTGTGGCTCCTGGGTATCTGTCTGGCTACTCTTGAACTTGCGAGTCAAATCAATGCCATCCATATCCGGTAAACCGATATCCACAATAGCGACATCGGGTTTCAGGCTTTCCAGCAGCTTCAATCCTTGAGTCGCATTCGCCGCTTCTCCGACGACTTCAATTCCATCCTGTTCTTGTAAAGCGGCTTGTAAACCCATCCGCGTAAGGTTATGGTCTTCAATCAGGACGACACGCATAGGACTCACCATCAATGTTTCAGAACTCAAATTCGTTT
>CAKZMA010000597.1 GCA_937127375.1 uncultured Coleofasciculus sp.
TATTCAATCTCCCAACCTTAATGCTCGTGCTATTCAAGTCCTGCCACCCGCTGGTGGTTGGCAAAGAACTGTGGAACAATTCATCAATGATTATGTGCCGACAATGCGAAAATTTCCGCAACGAATGATGGTGTTGCTGATTGACTTTGATAACCGTGAAAATCGGTTGAGTTACGCACAGAGTCAAATTCCAGATAATCTAAAAGAAAGAGTATTCATTCTGGGAGTGCAATCTGAACCTGAGAATCTAAAGCGAGACATCAACAAGAGTTTTGAGGAAATTGGAGACGTTCTGGCACAAGACTGTTCGGATAACACGAATGAGTTGTGGGGACATGAGCTTCTCAAACATAACAAAACTCAGTTAGAGCGGATGATTGTATCTGTCAAACCCTTTCTATTTAATTGAGAGTGTAACTGATTATTTAATTTTGCGTTTGTAACTAGGGTGTTGGTGCTTGGCGCGAAGGAATCGTTTTAAAGACGCGAATCAAATCGGCTTGGCGAATCGGTTTACTAATATAATCATCCATTCCCGCTTCTAAACACGTTTCTCGGTCTTCCTGCATCGCATTAGCTGTCAAAGCCACAATCCAAGGGCGCTGGGAATAGTTTTGGCAGATGTGACGGGTAGCGGTTAAGCCATCCATTTCTGGCATCTGTACATCCATCAATATTACATCGTAGGATTGACGGGAGATGGCATCAAGAACTTCCTGACCATTACTAACCAAATCAGCTTGATAACCTAAACGTTTTAACAGCAACAATTCTACCTTTTGATTGACTATATTATCTTCAGCCAAAAGAATCCGTAACGGCAACTGTAGGGCAAGAGGTGAATCTCCAGATTTTGGTGAATCAGGCTGAGACTTAATAGCAGTCGCTTGCCTTCCTAAAACTTGAGTCAAAGTATTATAAAGTTGCCCAAGTTTAATCGGCTTAGGTAAACAAGCAGCAAAATGACGCTCAATTAAAGACGTTTTCGTCGTCAATTTTCCTATAGGCGTTAATAATACCAAAGGCAATTGTTTAAAACCCGGTTGATTGTGGATTTGCAGACCCAGAGTTAGCCCGTTCATTTCTGGCATTTGCCGATCGATAATTGCCAGATCAAAGGCTTCTTTCTGATTGAGCCAACCCAGGGCTTCATTCCCCGATTGAGTACTTCGGGCAATCATGCCCCAACATTGGGTTTGCTGGGTTAAAATTTGGCAACTTGTCGGATTATCATCAATAATTAAAACTCGTTTACCCGCAAGCTGAGGTTGAGGAGTTGTTACATTCGGTTCAGACGCATCTTGATCTACGCTTAAAACAACACAGAAGGAAAAAGTAGACCCCTCACCCAAGGTACTGTCTACCCAAATTTCTCCCCCCATCATTTCACTTAATTGTTTAGAAATAATTAAACCTAGTCCCGTGCCACCATACTGGCGAGTGGTGGAAGAATCCAGTTGACTGAAGCGTTGAAACAAACGGTTAAAACGGTCTTTCGGAATACCAATGCCCGTGTCTTTTACCGAAAACATAAGGCAAACAGTCGGCGAGGTATGGCTATCCTGGTTTTGAGTCGAATCGGTGACATAGCAATGTTCAACCTTTACTGAAACGCTAACTTCTCCCACATCAGTGAACTTAATTGCATTACTCAACAAATTGATCAGAATTTGGCGCAGGCGGGTGACATCTCCAATCAGAGTAGAAGGGACTTCTGGGTCAATAAAATAAGTTAATTCCAATCCTTTTTGCAGGGCTTTGGGCGCAAACAGATCAACAGCGGTTTCCAGACAGTCACGTAGATTAAAGGGTTTGAATTCAAGTTCTAGTTTACCCGACTCAATCTTGGCAAAATCTAACACATCATTAATTGTGATCAGTAGTGTTTCCCCACTTTGGCGAATCGTTTCTACCAAGTCCTGTTGGTGGGTATCCAGTTTCGTATTCTCTAAAATTCCGGTTAAGCCAATCACCGCATTTAGAGGGGTGCGGATTTCATGGCTCATGGTTGCCAGGAATTCACTTTTCGCTCGGTTAGCGGCTTCTGCGGCTTCTTTTGCCTCTGCTAGGGTGGCGTTTTGAGCTTGCAGTTGCTGTTGAATATGGCGTAAAGTTAGTTGGGTTTTAACCCGTGCGATTACTTCTTCGAGTTGAAAGGGTTTAGTAATATAGTCTACGCCACCCACTTCAAAGGCTTTCACTTTATCCCAGACTTCATCAAGAGCGCTCAAGAAAATTACCGGAATTTCGGCGGTTTGTTCATCGGCTTTTAAGCATTGACAAACTTCATACCCATCCATTTCCGGCATTTTGATATCTAGCAAAATTAAATCCGGCGGATCAGTATTAACCGCATTCAGTGCCTGTTTCCCACTAATAACCCGACGAACTTCATAGCCTTGGTTCGCCAGCATGGTAAACAAAATACGTAAATTATCAGGGATATCATCGACAATTAATATGTCTCCCTTGATGGCTTGAGATTGACGTTCACTCATGAAGGAGGGGCTGTGTTAAATCCACTATGCGATCAAAAGAAAGGGTGTTAACCCATTGGGTTAAGGTTTGAGCCAGAGAGGTTTGCTCCTCAGTAATTTGGGCAATAAGCTGAATCATCACTTTCTCTCTAGCGCTGAGTGCAGCTTTGTGCAGTTGTGCCAGCCATTCAATCGGCATTTGTGCCAACGCCTCTTGTAGGGCAGTTTCCTGCAAGGGTGCTGGCGGCGTATCCGGCGATGTGAGAGAGAGAGGTTCAGCTTCAGCATACAAATAACGCACCCCTAAATGTTGCGCCATTTTTTCAAAGATAACCTCTTCCCGAAACGGCTTGCTAACGAAATCGTCGCAGCCTGCGGACAAAACAACCGATCGCTGTTTATCAAAAACACTGGCAGTCAAGGCTATAATTACTGTGGCTTGACCCTGCAACGATTGGCGAATTCGACGAGTGGCTTCATAACCATCCATCACAGGCATCCGCATATCCATCCAAATCAGGTGAGGTTGCCAACTCTGACAACGTTCAACAGCTTGCTGTCCATTTTCCGCTTCCTGTACCTCAAACCCCATCGGTGCGATTAGATTAACCAGCAATACCCGACTTTCCCATTTATCATCAGCAATCAGAATCCGATAGGTGGGTTGATTGGGGGCTAAACCAATCACCCGTTTAGACTCTTGGCTCTCAATATCAGCCGCTTGAGCCGGACTAACCTTAATCGTAAACCGAAACCGTGTTCCCTGACCCAAAACACTGCTGACGGCGATGGTTCCTCCCATCAGTTGGACAAATTTCTGGCTAATCGGTAAACCTAATCCTGTACCTTCTTGAGATTTGCGCCCGGTTTCTGTTTGGATAAAGGCTTCAAATAAGGTATCGAGTTCGGCTGGGGCAATTCCTGAACCCGTGTCTTCGACTTCAAAGGTGATTAGGGATTGGGGATTGGGGATTGGGGATTGGGCAATTATACCCCGTTCCCCGTAGAGACGCGCCATGGCGCGTCTGTGCAAAGGGGTAACGTTATCCGTCAAACTCGCCCCTACAGATTGGTTCCCAGACGTGCCATGTAGAGACGTTGCATGCAACGTCTCTACATGCAAGGTGACACTCCCTTCATCTGTAAATTTAATCGCATTCCCCAATAAATTAATTAAAACCTGACGTAACTTACTCTCATCCGTCCGCACGTATTGGGGAACCTCTGGGTCACAATTAAAGATTAACTGTAAGCCCTTGGAAGCCACTTTTAGCTGAAGCATTTCTTCTAAACTTTTGAGTAAGCGATACAGATCAAAACTGGTTTCATTCAGTGTAATCCGACCCGCTTCTATTTTAGACATTTCTAGTACATCATTGAGCAGTGTGAGTAAATGTTCACCACTGCGAGCAATAATTCCTAAATACTCCTGTTGAGTTAGAGTTAACGTCGAGTCGCGGGTCATCACTTGGGCAAAACCCAGAATCGCATTCAAGGGAGTCCGCAGTTCATGACTCATATTCGCTAAAAACTCACTTTTAGCCCGGTTCGCCGCATCAGCCGCTTCCTTGGCATCTTTGAGTTGAGCCATGAGGGCGGCTTGTTGTAGCGCTACGCCTAACTGATTACTCACTTGTGTCAGTAAACTAATTTCTGCGGCGTCCCAGTGACGGGGACTGGAGTTTTGATACGCTCCCAATAATCCCCACAGCTTGTCACCGACAAAAACCGGGCTTAAACAGTAAGCTTTGATATGAAATACCTCTAACAACTTGACATGACAGGTCGAGTAAATCCTTTGGTAAATATCATTGACGACAATATTTTCATGATTTTTAAATCGCCCGCCCTGATTTTTTTGTAAACAGGTATCTGACCAAACGCTTGTCAGCTCATAACCGACTAAGGGCGACCAACCGGATGCCACAGATTCAGAGACAAAATCTCCACTCCAGTCCGAATTGAATCGATAAACTACGACGCGATCGCAGTTAAGAATTTGCCGGACTTCTTGGGTCGTCGTACTAAAAATCTGATCAATATCTAACGTTTGACGAATACTTTCAATCACCCGTGCTAATGCCCGCGCCTGTTCAGCAGCCTTGGCTTGCTGGACGGCTTGCGCTTGCAATAACTCCAAATATTCCGACTGTTGCAATGCTACCCCTAATTGGGCTGCCACTTGCATAAGTAACTTAACTTCCCGTTCTTGCCAATGGCGGGGTTTACTATGTTGAAAAGCACTCAGCATTCCCCATAGTTTTTCCCCTTTAAATAACGCCACAACCGCAAAGGATTTAATCCCAAATGATTCTAAGCTTTCAATATGACAATCGGTTAAATTGGCTTGATAGATATCATCAGCAAAAAACGCTTCATTCTGGCGTAATCGACCCCCTTGATGTTCGCTTAAATAGGTATCATCCCAAGCACTCCCCACCAGTTTGGGTAAATCTCCTGCTTCCGATTCAAAAATAAAATCGCCGAAATAATCCTCGCGGAATTTATAAATGGCAATTCGTTCAACATCCAACAATTGCCGGACTTCTGTAGCCGCCGTTTGGAAAATCGTATTTAAATCTAAGGTTTGGCGAATTTTATCAATAACCTGAGCTAACGCCCTTTCCCGTTCCGCTTCCTGGGCTAACTCATCCGCCCGTTGTTGTAATTGCGCCTCCAGTGTGGTTTGCAATTCTGCCGATCGCCGTTGGGCTTTACCTAACAGTTCAGCCTGTTGAATCGCTACCCCTAATTGAGCACTAATTTGCACCAAAAAATTAATATCTGTCTCATCCCAGGATCGCGGGGCTGAATTTTGAAACGCGGCTAAAAGTCCCCAGAGGCTTTTACCTTTGTAAATCGCAATAATTGTGTAGGCTCTTGCCTGATAGCGTTCTAAGCTTTGAATATAGCAATCCGAAAACCCGGCTGTATAAATATCGCGACAAACCCGGAAAACTTCCCCTTTAATAAAGTCCCCGCCTTCAGTTTGCTGGAGATAGGTATCAATAATTTGAGGATTGGCTAAGGATGTAATACTACAATTACTAATATTTTGGCATAACTGGGGATCTTGATATTGCTCTTGGACTAACGGTTTCCAGCCCTCAGCCACCGATTCAACCACGAATTCACCACTCCAATCGGGATTAAACCGATAAATTGCCACCCGATCCGCATTCAGCAACTGCCGTGCTTCCTGAGTTGTCGTCTGGAATATGGTATTAATATCAAGTGATCGCCGAATCTTATCGATAATCGCTGCAACTGCTTTTTCTCGTTCAACCGCTTGATTAACCGCTTTCGTCAATAACTCCGACTGCATCTGCAGTTGAGCCACAAACTCCGCTTGCTGCAACGCCACACCTAAATGAATGGCAATTTGATGGACAAACTCTATTTCATCACTGCGCCATTGACGGGGATGGGAACATTGGTGAATACACAACAACCCCCAAAGCTGATTCCCCTTGAGTAACGGCACAACCAAGTTGGCTCGAACTTGGAAACGTGATAAAATTTTAATGTGGCAATCAGGTAAATTCAGAGCATAAATATCTTCAGCCGCCCAAATCCGCCCCTGTTGATAATGAGTCGCATGTCTTTCGCCGAAACAGTCATCCTCTATTTTGGTGGCGATAGCTGACGTAAACGGCGACACTACATCTTCAGAGACAACTTCCCCACGGCGACAGCCAGACTCTGGATCAAAGCGAAACATCCCCACTCGATCCGCATTCAGCAGTTGACGCACTTGGGTGGCGGTTGATTTAAAGATACTCTCCAAATCCAGAGATTCCCGAATTTTAGTCACCACAGCCAACAGCGCCTTTTGCTGGGCAACTTGAGTCGGTTCTGGCATTCTTGCTGCTTCCAATTGCGCCACACGCGATCGCAGATCGGTTAATTCGGCTTGGAGTGACTTGTATGTCTTGGCATTGAGAACGATATCTTGATCAGACATGATAGGGTTTCGGGTCCCTTTTATCCAAATTTACCTTGTTCTTTTAGCGCTTGTCGAATTCTTAGCTGAGCTTCCTGATCATTAGGATAACGGACAATTGCCTGTCGCCAGACGCTTAGGGCTTCATCCAATTGACCCTTTTGTCTCAACGCATCTCCTAAATACCAATACGCTTGTGGCTTTTTAATATTGAGGGCAATCGCTTCCCGATACTCTTCTATAGCCGCCTGCCAATTTTCTTGAATCATCAAGATATTGGCTAGATTTAAACGTAAAATAGCTTTTTCCGGAGACTGCTGACTCAACGTCTGATACGACTCAATTAGCGTCTCTAGTCGATTAATATTTGATAGCATTAAACCGACGCTAAAAGGAATTTCTGTGTTCTGAGGATAGCGCTGGATCAACTGCTGAACCACCGACATTGCTTCCTCTAGTTTACCTTGTGCAATCAACGCTTGGGCTAACTTGACATACCCATCCACCGTTTTTGGCGATCGCGCGATTAGATCCCGGAATACAGCTACCGCTTCATCCCATTTATTTTGTGCCAGGAGTGTATTACCCAGCAGTAAGCGCACCATATCATTACTGCGTTGTTTCTGAATAACTTGACGAAACACCGTTTCCGCTTCGGGGTAATCCTGTTGCTGATAAAGGGCGATCCCCTTTTGAAACAACGACGCGATCGCGATCGTCTTACCCATCAAAAAAATAACCGTTACTAAACCGACACTAACGACTGTAGCCGCTATCCAACTTAAATCAAACACAGATTATACAGATTTTAATGACACAGACACAAAACTTACTATGGCATAACACAGATTACACAGATTGTAATCAAACCGACAGGAAACTAACGATTAAGTAACACAGATTGACATAGACAACTAAATAATCTCCTGACAATCAAATCATCGTCTGTTGATTGAGAATTAACCTCTCAGTGTAATCAGTGCAACTAACCTCTCACCTCCCACCCAAATCTCCCCCATAAATCCGTGTAATCAGTGTTTCAGGCTAACAAACAAGCGGCGGGAAACATCAGATATTCCAAAAAGAACAGCTTCCAGATAAACTGATAAAAACTGGCGATCGCGACTTTATCCTGCAAATCTACATCCTGACTACGCCACCAAACCAAAACTAAAGCCGCCAAGTGTGTTATCCCCAAGACAAGCGGGTTAACCACGTCAAACAGTAACACTCCACCGAGAATCATACCCAAATAGCAGAGGGTAATAATCCATCGGGTGATATTAAACACCGCTGGCTTACCCAGTCGAATCGTGAACGTGGTGATATTGTATAACTTATCTCCATCAATATCCGGGACATCCTTAAAAATTGCGATCGCGACAGTAAACACCAAAACAAATAACGTCAATCCCCACACCGCAGGCGTTGGCGTCATCGCTTCACCTTGTTGCCATACCCAGCTAAAATGCAAGAATAGTCCTAAATTGACTACAGCACCTCGCACTGAGAAGATACAAAGTGCAGCCCAAAAGGGAAACCGCTTCAACCGAATCGGTGGTAAGGAATACGCCGTACCAATGGCTAAACTGACGCTAACCATGAGAAATAACCATCCTCCCAGTATCCGGGCTAACAGCAGCGCACAGAGTCCAGCTATGGTAACAATCAGTTTAGCTTGTCCTCTGGAAAACTCCCCCGCCGCGATGGGAAGATGAGGTTTATTAATCTGGTCAATTTCCACATCTTCGAGTTGATTGAGTCCCACAATGTAGATATTACCGCAACAGCAGGATATCCAAGTACCCAGGAGTTGAGTTAAATTTGAGAGTGCGATCGCACCGTCGGTAATCGCTAAAGCAATCACATACAATGCCAATACACTTAGGGTAGTACCGATGATCGTATGAGGACGAGAAAACTTCCACAAGGCATAAAACCAGTCTGTGGGTTGCTTAAGCGGGTTGAGAGGGGCAGACGTCAAGGTTGATGGAGAAATTTGGCTCATTCTGGAGTGTAATAGGCTTTCCCATTCGATTTTACTCTCTTGAGGGACATCGAAACATCAATCCGCACTCGTTTACGCTTTTCTTGACGGTGAAATTTATCAAACAAAGAACGAATGACGTAGCTTGCTTCTGGCGACAGCGAGTATAACCAATGAAAAATGACGTAAACAAATAACAAAAGGCAAATATGGCACGAGGCGATCTAATTTACGCTTATCGAGAATTGTTCAACCGACAAGGCGTCTACAAACATTATGGGATTGACTGTGGCGACGGTACGGTTATCCACTACCGCAAACCCAGTGAAACCATTGAACGCACCTCTTTACCGACATTTGCTAGAGGTGGAAAAATCTATGTTAAACAGTATCCCACTCATTTTATTCCGGATGTAGTCGTTCGCCGTGCTGAGAGTCGTTTAGGTGAACGAAGCTATAACCTGCTATCTAATAACTGCGAACACTTTGCTGTCTGGTGTAAAACTGGCGTCAGTAAAAGTCCGCAAATTCAAAATTTTATTCCGATTATTACTCAGATGAATACTGAGAACTTATACGAACCGATTAAACGAGCGCTACAAGAGAAAGATCCCGAGAAAGCTAATCGGTTATTAACGAAAGCCTTAGCCGATATTAAAGGAGTTTGGAATACGCTGCAACCGCAATATAATCGAGATGTGCGGGAGATAAGCGCTTGGCAGAAAGTTGCCATTCAAGCGCTGAAACAAAATCGGGAAGACTTAGCACGGGCGGCAATTGTCCGGAAGAAAGACTATGAGAAACGGGCGCAGGAGAATAAAGAGAAGTTAGATCAGCTTGCTCAGATGACGGAAACCCTGATCCGCAATCGGTTGAATGTGAAATAGATTTTGCCTTAAGTTTACTAAAACTATGACATCTCTTGAATTAGTATTACTGATTCTCATACTATTTCTGTCTGTTGTGCTTATTCTTTATCCTAAAATAGTCAAAACCGCAGAAGGGTTTATTAGGAGGAATAAAAATCAGATTTCCAGAGTTGTCAATTTATTGCATAAAATCTATCACTTTTTTCTTTTATTGGCTCGACTTTCCCCACTTCGCTTAATCAAAGAAAAATTGATCAAAAGATATATTTTTATTTTGTTTTCAATCGCTATTATTAAAATTATTTTTATTTATAATGAGAGTTTATGGCAATCAATACCTGTATTTATTCAAGGTATAATAAATAGTTTTGTAGTTTTATCGATATGGGAGCTTTTGCAGCTTGCAATCCGAATAATTGAAAAAAACTTAGGGAACAAAAAGTAAAGCCAAAGCTAATTTCAAATAGGTTAAATGGTTGGATTAAATTCTGTCCGCTATACCAAATAATTTTAACAAGTATCAACTCCTTATTTTCCCCAATTATCTCCTGTTTTTTTGTCCAATCAGATAAAAGTAAGCGTGACACTACTAATAATTTTTTTAAAATAGTAATCTCACGCTTAGCTATAGAATCAGGTAATAGGATAGAATCGGTTTAGCGACGAGACGATAGCGCCATCACAATCCGCAGCAAATACCAGAATAGCAATGCCACTGACGCAAATAATTCTAGTGAAGCCGCAACATAGTGATGGGATGAGTAATGATGCATCACCTTAGAAGTATCGTAGAGAATCGCGGCGGAAGCAAAAGCAACCATAACCACGGAAAAGAATAAGCCCAAGGTGAAACCAAAAATTACGCTACAGATAATTAGTCCCAAGGCTACTAATCCACCAACTTTTAAGATACCACCCAAAAAACTAAAGTCTTTGCCTGTAGTAAAAGCAACGGCGGTTAAACCAGCAAACATGAGAAGGGTGAGTATTCCCGCCGTTGGGATAACAGTGGGATCTGAGAAATAAGCTGCAATGTACAGAATCGGGGCAAAAATCAGGGCTTCCGCAACAACGTAAATCCCCAATCCAGCGTACTGAGTGTTGACCGAATCCGCCTTAGCCGCTAACTCCCTGGAGAACCAACCGAGTACCGCAAAACCTGCCAGAATCGCCAGCCAGCTAAACCGACTTGCCGTGACAAACTGGGTTAATAGGGCGGCTATGCCCGTTTGAAAGAGTATAAACTCTAAAGCAATAAACGCTCCCACCGCCCCAGCCAGATGCATGTAGGTTTTCTGAATAAATTGAGCGCGTTCACTGGGGGGTGCTTGTGCAACTGTAACCATAGATTTCCTCCTTACTTGGGTAAGTTCTCTTGGTCGCAAAGCTGATTTATAAATACTATTCTAGTACTTGAAAAAATTAGTTTTGCATATCCCCGACTTCTTGAAGAAGTCGGGGATATAACTAAGCGATCGCACCCGATAGTTCTTGCCAGCGCTGATGCCACAATTGCTGCATCTTTTGGATAATCTCAGGTAAAT
>CAKZMA010000598.1 GCA_937127375.1 uncultured Coleofasciculus sp.
TTCAGGCTCAGGAACACTAGTTCTTTACTTCCCCTGGGTCTGGAGCTAGATAGACAAAGTTTATTGGAGCCCCGATAAGGTTTCGAACCTGCCTGAGTTTGGGTAAGACAGCCAAGGTTGTCTCCCCAACCTTAGAAGATGGTCTGATTGCCCTAGTTAATAGGCAAAATCAACCATAAAACTTAAGCTAAGCTCCTGAGCAGTTCTAAGGACCTGTTCAGTGGAAGCTAAGCATTCTCTAGCTCCTCAGTCTTCCCAGACCGAGTTGCAGCAGAGCAAAATCGAAGAGAATCTCAGGATTTCCCACGATTTTGAGAGATTTTCAAACCACCAGGTGCACAGGAGGTTAAATCTCTAAGGGTTAGTCAGAACCCGGAGATATTGAGAGTTTGCGAACCTCAAATACTCCAAATCACAGGCACTTTCAACGCCAGAAAGTCCTGAATTTCTACCAGTGTTCAGGTCCGTTAAGGCCCTAGAAACTAGCGGAGAAATAAATAGGGAACAAAATGTGTCAGAAACATGTTTAAAAATGTTCCACGAGAGGGCGGAGTTTGCCTGAATCAGGTCGACTTAAAAATCGAAGCCATCGATTGCGCAATCTCAAAAAGCAATTCAGTCCTGCCGAGAAAAAGAAACCAATAAAATGATCATTGACGCTTTCAAGCAATACGACGAAGAGTAACGCGAAGAACGTCAAGGGGGGATCATCGGATACCTCCCCATCGGCAGAAGGAGTTAGCCCTTCGTAGGCTAGCTTGACAAAAGGTAGTTAATTAATTTAATTCATTTTGTCGTCAAATCTTACAGATTTGAGGGTGTTTTAAACATCCCGGGATTCGACCAATCGGGAGCCGTTAAGGCTACCGAGAGGTCTATCCTCTGATCCTTGGCGCGATCCCGCAGCCTCGGATCAGCCAAAGAGCCTAGGGCGCGTTCGTCGCAGCCTAAGTGCTCGGAAAACTCGCTTGGCGCGACTACGCGGCCTCGACGTTTTCCAGGATTTTCTTAAGGGACCCACGTCCTAGAAAATCCCAAGTCTGGGTCTCAGCACTCTAGTAGTTGCTAAGACTAAGATCAGACTTAGAGTGAAATTTTTGGAAGACCAAGGGTCGACCAAAAATAGTAACTTGTGTGTAACTCCGTAAGGCTAACGTGCCCAGGAAACACATAAAATGACTTTGAGGAGGAGTCGTAGTAAGACCCTCAGCCAATGGGTTGAAGATCTCTTCGCCCAAGTGCTAGAAGTCAGAGGACCGATGCTCATTTCGAGCCCCGGGTCCGAACAAATTACCAACGCCGTACAGGCCAAAGCTCTCCCTGTAGAGGAATGGAAGTACGTCGTTGAAGTCCTATCGACCATTGTCTATAACCTAGGCATAGAACGAGCAGGACTACTAGACGCCGCCGCCGAGCTGCGTCAAGTACTGACGGGTTTCCACAACAAGTTGGGGGAACTCGATGAAGTACTCAAGTCTCTAAAGGAGTCAGCTGAAGGTACCCCGGTGCTAGTCAGCGGAACCTCTAGCCAAGGCCCAGAGACTGCCCAAGACATAATGCGCGCCAGAAACTGCGAGAATGCAGAGGAAGCGCTGCTCAAAGTCTGGAATGAGAGACGTAAACTGGAATCCCAGCGAGACCAGGTTTATGATCTCAAAGACAGAATCAGAGGGGTTGAAGAAATAAATGGTCTTATCGACCGTTTAGAATCACTCCTCAGTCCAGCTCCCTATCAAGGTGAAGCTACGGACACCGAGGATAGCGATGAAGAAGGTGAGATCATTCCACCCGAACAGACGCATCCCAGGGAGAGGCACTCTCGAAGGCGCAGCCAGTCGACAGGTGACCTGTCCCCTGCTAAAAGACAGACGGAGGAACGCAGAGGCAAATCTCGCGACCGTACTGCCTCGACGTCAGACGAGCTGACAAAGGATCAGATCCTACAGCGACTCTGCGAACGTCGAATGGAGCCCTTCAGCGGTACACGTGGTACGAGACCGTATGGAGAGGACTTCAGCCGTTTCCTCAGGATATTTGAGCGCTACGCGCACAATGTCTCTGAGAATATTAAGCTCGACGAGTTGATCTGTCGACTTAAATCACCTGCCCTGGACCACGTTCTAGACATGGCACAGGAAGACCAAACCTATTCCAAGGTGGTACAATCTTTGAGCAATCTTTTCTACGTCGTTGAGACAAAGGAAGAGAAATGCTCCAAGTACAGAGAGCTGACACAAGCTGACTCTGAATTCGAGGAAACATTCCGGCTCAAGTTCGAGAAAAGTTTCCGCGAATACTTTAGAACTGTCGCGAAGGAGAGCTCGCCGATCCTTCAAGATGAAGTTTACAAGTGCAATGAGTACGTGGCTAAGATCAGACCGGCCTTGCGGTCGTACCTGATGAAAGCCCGACCCATGCTTCTCGAGGACAAGAGTAACCTCACGTGGGAGAAATTGGTCCACGAGATAAAACTTGCCGAAAAGAGATTGCCCCCGCAGTCGTCGAAAAAGCAAGATTCCTCATCCCAGCCTCAAACCTCTAAGGAGCAGAAGCAGGGTGAGAAGAAGAAATTCAAAGACTACAACTCAAAGAAGTATAAAAGTCGGCGAAATTCAGAACACAAGGACCCTAAAAAGTCCGGTAAAAATAAGAGCAACGGCCAGAGCTCCTCACAGAAGGGTGATGGCGGTCCGCTCACGTGCTATAATTGCGGAGAGGTGGGACACGTCTCCACTAACTGCAATATTAAGCAAAAGCCCGACAAATTCCAACCCCAAGGAAATGCGGTGCAACCTACGATGAACCGCGGAAGAGGTTCAGGTCGTGGACGCGGTAGAGGAGGTAGAGGCAAGCCCTCGAGTTCTCAACCCGCGAACGTGAACGTCACACAGAACGTCGCGTATGACGATGAAGGTAATCAGAAGCCTCCTCTGATCAAGTTCGATCAAGGTAGCGTGACGAGCCTTCGCATGGCAGACATGCTGGCCCAGAGCCAAGCTGATCAGCCAGGTCCAAGTAATCGCGGTCGAATGCTCTGGCAGGTCGCCGAAGATACATGGACAGACCCGGTTGAAATAAAACCATGGGCCATCGAAAAGTGCAGAGACAAGGGAACTCTTCGGAAGATTCCCCGTTTCAACACTGACATTGCTACCCGCAGACAAGGACACCTACTTCCTCCCTGGAAGGCACGTCTGCAGGATGAGAATTTCATTGCCAAAATACGAAACAAGTACGTATGGGCGCAAAGAATTCGCAACTGTTTCAAGAAAAGGCCAGAAAAGCGCTCCGTCACCGGCACGCTGAACCTGATTAGCCTGAAACATGTCGAAGAGAACAGATGGGAGTGTCTGGATTCGAGCCAGACACGCTGTCCGTTACTCATTGAGGGTATCCTCATAGAGGACATTCGGTTTGATACTGGTAGCCAGTATAACTCCGTGACCCTAGATCTCGTCTGGGCCATGGCGGGAAGATTTCCGTCCTGGGCCAGAGCCTTGGAATCTAGCACATGCTGGTGCCCAAGGGAGAGATACATCTGCAACGCAGGAGGTGACTGTTTAGAGATCCTCGGCGTTATCAGACTACACGTTAAAACAGTGGAAGGTGAAGAAATTCCCATCTACTGGGCCATCTACGAAGGTCCGTGTAACGAACACCTAATGATTCTGGGAACCAAGGGCCTTCGGGAACTCAAGGTGACCATGAAATCCAAGCTGCTGGGTAACGACAACTTGCTCGTCCCAGCACACGAGGAAGATTCAATGGCGACCCGCGTCTTCTCGCGCGTGGTCCCGCCGCTTCCTAGATCGGAGATGGACAAGGTTACATTCATGACCGACCACCCGCCGATCAACTACGAAGGGAATATCTGTTGGGATATGCCCGAGGCATACAGCTACGCGCTGAAATGTGCCCTCAGGCAATTCGATGACGACCGCTCCTCGGAGTCGGAGGCGTCGGATGTGCCAGAACTGGTCTCGCCATCATCGGCCTCAGGTTCATCAGAATCGCTCTTCCCGGGTGAAGACGACGACGACGATTACGGAGACGATGACGACGATGACGGCAACGGCGAACCACCGCCAGCGCCTGAAAATCTCGAAGGTGGGCCAATGGAGGTTGACTTGTCACCGATTTTGGCACCCATAGAAGATTTCAGCCCAGGAGGAGATTTCCCTGAGGACGTCCTAAACGGCAATGTTCTGAGAGACTTCCTGAGCATGTCGGAAAGCCAAGCGGGCAGCAGCCCGGGAGGCAAAACCGACGAGTAACGAACTCAGATAGGAGTAGGGGTGAGGAGCGCCTTAGGGCACCCAATACCCCCTACTCAAATATAATTCTAGGGGAACCCCTAGGGACGCTATGTCCCTATGTTTCTCCCCTAAAGAGTGGAGGTGAAACTTCCCCTTAGGGGTGAAGATATAAAACCCCACTATAAAAGCATTCTCCTGAAGAAGACTACTTCCAGGAAAGTGAAACAGTCAAAAAGATCCTATGGACCTTTTGGACCTGTTTTGAAACGGAAAATTGACGAAATTCTAAGGAAAGAGTCAAAAATTTGCCGTAAAATACAGTTAGGGACATAACTCTGTTACCTACTGTAAAAAGTAGCAAATAAAAGAAGTGTGTCGCCACACGTCTTATTGCGAAATCTTTGGGATGACCAAAGAAGGGCGAATGAAATTTTGAAAAATTTTCTTTTTCGAAAAGTTTCATTTTCAAGAATTTGCAGAATCATTTTCTACAAATCGTCGCGACAATCCGCCGAATCGAATCGACTTCACCGAATCGCGATGCACTGATTCCGACGCGCACATCATCAACTGACGCCGCCAAATCGTCGACGGCCACCCGACGCGTCTCGTCAATATTTTGACGAAGGATAAACTTCATCCGAAGTTTTTCCTGAAGAGGCTTGCCTCTTGGTCCAACCTATGGTTGTGACCAGGAAGGAAGCCAAGGCAGCCCTTGCCGGCGCGAGCACGCAGCCGCAAGAAGGCCAAGCCCAGCCTACGGCTCTTGTTGGCGCGAATACGCAGCCTCAAGCTGCCCAGGCCCAACCTTCAGCCTTTGGCGCGATTACGCAGCCTCAGGCTGAAGTAATCCCGACTTCCTCTGGCGCGATCCCGCGGCCGAGAGCAGAAGTCGCCCCGACTTCATCCAGCGCGACTACGCAGCCGGAAGAGTCAAGACCCGCAAACGGCGCGATGACGCAGCCGCAAGCGAGTACAAGTCAGACGACGTCAAGGGATGCAAGCTTGCAGCCCCAAGACAGTCAGACTTCGATTGTCTCGACTAGCACACCCGCGCAGTCAGAACAATCGATGGAACTGATCGGAAGTACGAGCACCATGTTCGGACAAACGATCGTGACGAACGCCTCGAGTAGAACAAGAGTTCTCTCGCAGACAAGTAGTTGCTCAAGTATGCCTGTAGCGGATACTGAACCAGAGCCGCTTACAGCTACTTTTGTCCCCGATAATACCTCGTGGCAACGAGAAGAGGACATTTTTGGTCTTCACCTACCTTCACCTACTTTGATGAAAGAGGAAAAGACTCAACTCGTTAATCCTAACGACGAGGGACTTGTTTCCGTAACTAACCTTAGTTGCGAAGACATGTTTACCCTCCCAGAGAGCATCTCGAACCATTACCCCATTCGGTGGCAGTGGCAACCTGAGAAGCTCAACACAGCAATGTGCGTCTACCACCCGTCGAAGGTCGGTGTGAGCTTCACGAAGAAGTGGCAGACATTCTATGCTGCTCCGACACGTTTCCCCAAAGCGGCAGAGACGCGTCAAGGAGCAATGGCACAACTAAAGCAACAGCACCTATGGTCTGTTGCCAAAAAGCATGAGGAGTTCTGCTCCCGTGCTTATGTGTGCTCAAACACTACGATGCCGGGCGGCAATAGAGACTTGAATGCTCTCCAACTGCCAAACGGTATATCGAAGAACAACGTTTGCGTGTTACAAAGGCCCCTACCGGTCGCATATTTCCGCAAACAAAATGGCCTAGTCCCCATGCTTTTCAGTGCTCCTCGGTACTGTTGGCAGAGGAAACTAGAAACCTACAAAGCGGTGCCATTAGGCGAGGATTATCCCTCTGTCTTTTGCGCTGCTAAGCTTCATGCTCCGAGTTATCTGACTGACGCTACCGTCGAGTCTAACATCAAGATTCGCGAGTGGGCTAAAGATTTCTCGATGGCAACAAACTACATGGAGTATACTACTCTGAATGAAAGTTGCCTTAAAGCACCAGTTTCGGGTTTTGGTCCAGATCAAAATATTCCGAACATCTGGGAGCTACGCACGACTAACCTTAGCGGTAGAGTCACACTGCGTAAAGTGACCCTTCAAATTCTGCAATTGGTGGTCAGTACCAATCTGCCGGCCATCGATGTAGAAGAGGAGCCACTGAAGGAATTCCCTCACAAATATTTGTGGGAGACTCCTGTCAAGGAACCACGCATCCTCGCGGTTGCACGGTCCACAATACCTTTTGCGCATGCTTTCTTGCTAAAGACTGCTGCGATAATTGGTTACCAAAATCTTGAATTGTTCCAAGTCGCGCACAAGGAATTTTTCTCAAGATACCAGACGAACAAGTTGCGTGAGTTGCTATGGTACTGCATCTGCGTCCATGCACTCATCCGCAACCTTGTTTACGAAATTTTGGACAGTCTGCAGGCGGAGTTCAAGAACTACCCCTACATTCGACTGATCAAGAAATATGTGGGAGACCAGATCTCAACACCACTGTCGCTACGACCCCTGATGCAATTTATTGCCACGCAGGAGATCCACGCGAGCACAAGAGCTGTACGGGTAATTCCTTACGAGGAAAACCAGTTCATGCCTCTAGCGGAGGGACAGGCTTTGCCTATCATTTCCATTCAGGAACTCTGCATCACGATGATCGGAATTTTCCATCATCATGCCATCTGCAACTTCGCCTTGGTGAACGTTGACAGTAAGGCATACAACCGACATGATCGTTGCTACAAGCTAGGAGTGCTTGAGCTTAACGAGAAGTTGGGAAATGCGTACGCATGGGCTGCAACCGCCGGTTACATCCCTGGACGCAGCATCGAGCTACAGCGCCGTCAAGACTGGCTGCTGGAGCGCAAGGATATGACCCCTTGTACTGGTCGCAAAATGCCGACCACAATTTGGGTTAAGCTGCTGGCGGAGCAATCCGAATTAACAGCAGATATCGCTAGCCTCATCGACCCTGCGGAGTATGATGATTGGTTCGGCGCCAAAACACCCGAATTTGTTCGGAGGGAGCAAGAGCGTCTCGCAAGAGAACTTGAGCACCGACCGACGATTGACACCCGACATGGTACAGCGAATGCACCATTGTTCGGAGGTCCAGTCGCCGATGAGCTGGACTCATCCGGTGACGAATACTCGAACCTAGCTGTTATCAGCGAAGGTACGAAGTCAAAATTTTCCCAATCCGCCTGGGCCAAGAAACCCATCGGACAGGAAATAACGGGAGTAGTAACAGAAGCTGATGTGCGTAGACGCATTAAGCTGGTTGACTACCATCTGGGTGAAAAAGCTTTCGCTCACTTCGCATTGGAAGTAGTGGACGCGAATCACCCAGGGCTTGATTTGATGGGAGAAGGCATTATGTGCGCACCTCACGTCATCTATTGCCAATCGCAGTTGCTCGATCAAATCCAAAAAACGGTTGACGACTACACTGCCGCTGTCGCTGCATGTGACCAGGCTTACAGGTACATGTGCAACCCAGCATTTTCATTACCAGAGGAGCTGAAGCGCTTTAATAAGCACTTAGCCGATCTGTTCAGTGCTGTGGGCTGTCTGAGGACCATCTTCAGAGAGGACACACCACTGGTGCGGACAGAGGGAGCCGAAGAATGGGCTGTCCAGCTGAAAGCACCAATCACACGCCACTGGGGAGGAGACGACTCACCAGTGAGCACCCGTTGGGAATATTGGGCCCTTTCCCAGCAGGTAGGGACCAATCAGTGGAAGGACCTGGCGAACACTCCGGTAGTCGACATGGTCATTCCCTACATACCAGACGAATACCACGTCTTATCCCAACAATATAGGTATGCCATGACCAAACCTGGTGTCTTAGATGCATACTACTTCGCAGTTCTTTCGGAAGCATTGCTGATGAAGAACCAAGGACTTTACGACCCAGGCGAACCTCGGTGGACCTGCGGTACGTGCGGTTCTGACCTCCGGAACATGCCGCACAGAGAGTTCTGTTGGCATTTGGATCCAGGAGAGTATGGAGCGATGGTAGCGTTCAGACGTGCCAGAGCCCATACTAGAATAGAGTTCCAGGAACTCTTAGATAAGGTAAACCGCGATTCTCAACTCGAGACTCGCCGGAACCTTAAAGCACTCGGTAAGTCCCAAGAGGAACTACTGAAGATGGCTGAGACCGATGAGAGACTGGCGGACCTGCTAGAAATAGCTTACCCCGGTACCATGCAACGGATTCTCCAAGCCAGAGCGGAAGTTGAAGCTGTCAATGTGACAGTGGATCCTTTCGATCAGCCAGGACAAGTTGGTGGACCCACAGAGACCCACCAGACTAAAGTCCAAGGCAAGAAAGGTCAGGCAAAAGCGGCTGAATACCGCCAGCCTAAGACCGAACAGGATACGAGCACCAGACGGTTCAATCAGTCCGGTCGCTCTAAACCTACACCAAGAGAGGATCAACCATGCTCATCTCGCTCTCTAGAACAAGCGGATCAATCCGTGAAGCTTGGAAAGAGAACTTACCAGCAAAGACAACCAACCCACGGGGAGGACGTCAAGCCCAACGTGAGTCAAGAGGTTGTTCAACCAATGGTTACACCTCTGAGACCACCACCGAGCTCGATACCAAGGAAGTATGCCTTGAGTCCAGCTCCGAGCATTCTCAACTCCATCGAGACAAGAGAACGCTACCAAAATCTTCAGTGGGGCCGGTCGGCAACACAGAAGTACAATGAGAACCCAGGATATGAGACACCATATTCTAGTGCTCTCAATCAGAGATGGGGAGACAATAACCCATACCTGAACGCACCGAACAAGAACGGAGGGTTCAACGCTCCAGTTCGCGGACGGGGCGGTAAACAACAACAACAGGTGCGCTTCCAGCGTCCACCTAAAGCTTCTAGATCGGGCAGCAGAACCGACAGTCAGGCGAGCCACCAGACGGATGGTTCGACTGCCAAGAAGAAGAAGAAGCACAATAGAGGTAACAGGGGCGGATGTAACCGATGGTATCACAGCCAACCCCACAAACCTCACTGGCCGGATGAGGACCCTCCCGGTTGGGAGGATAACTTCATCTGAGCCACTAGTTTAGCATTTAATCATGCTTAGAAACTAGGAGGTCGCTTGCCAGTCGGCTCAGGCCGGTCTGGCCTGCGTACCTCACATACGGGAGAAGATCAGTGAATCTTCCCTATGCCTTATTGGAGGCTGGGGGATAACCTCAACTCCATAAGAAGAACCTTTCTACCACCACCGGATCAGAATCTGGGGGGAGTAGAGGTTATGTATCAGTGGTAGCTTCGGGCTATAAAAACCACAAGAACATCCTACAACAACCGGATTAGAATCTGGGGGGAGTAGGTGTTCTTAGGCATTAAATGGGTTTTGCCCATATAGCCATCTGGAGTAAACACCAATACTCCCTGGAAAGTGGGTAAGAAACCCATGAGTACAACCAATGCTCAATAAAGGACTGCGGTCCAAAGAGCGCGACCAAGTGTGCCAGTAGGCCAAGACTTGCGATCGCAAGGGACTGTCTGGCTCAAGCAATGGCACCAGCACAGAAGTTCCTGAGTCGTCTGAGAGGAATCAACACCTCACAGAAGAGACTCGAACCCTTGTCTCCCGTGGCATATCAGCCTGATCGGTTGATGGTAAGAGACATAAGGGATAAACCACTCACAACTTTGAAGGTAGTAGAGAGTGAAGCCTCCCCGGAACTCAGAGAGTTTCCGTACCGTGCTGTCCCGGGTTGTATTGCTTGGGCACACTGGGAGGAAAAGTCGAGCGATCGACCCTACGGGGAAGATCATAATGAGTACTCGGCGAGAGTCCTGTTCCTCGAGGAGGAGGGCACCCACAAGCGCATATTTTCTCGGCCCTGATCAAGCTGGGAGAACGGACGTTGTGTGGGGTCTGCGGACTGAGTGTTGCATCTCACGGGTCGCGCCCGGGAGCTCTGCATGTACAAGCAAGTTCTCGCGAAGAACGAAGTCGCACGTACCTGGGAATACCAGCCACTCAGGAGGTACGCTGTTGACGGATGCTTGGGGCAATGGACCGCGGGTCCTGGAGGACCTCCCGAGAGGACCACCACGCCTATAATCGCCGTATAGCGATTATCCAAGCGTTGCTTGGCTCATGCCCAAGGAGCATGGGTTGTTCACCTGGCCAAGTCCTGACGAGCGCCAGACGGGTAAAAAGACCTGTCAGTGTGAAAATCCAGCTGTCTGTTGGTTGCTAGCGACCGGCAGGAGACTCGGACACTTTCGCCCGCCACCCGGATTTTGGGGGGAGTGTTATCTAGGGGACGTATGCTCAGACACGTCTGAGGTACGGTATCCCTAGTATCACCCGACTGTACCCTAATGGGACGAGTGGTGCTGTGCTGCGGCACTTGTACTCTACGCAAAGGTTATTCTGAAAGTCTTGGGATAACCTGCGCGCGAGCCTATTGCTAGTATAGCGCGAGCGCGCCTGAGAGGGCTGCTGCTATGTGCAAACGGCCTGTCGACAAGACAAACAAACAGAGACACCCCGCACTCTATGCTGGCAACAG
>CAKZMA010000599.1 GCA_937127375.1 uncultured Coleofasciculus sp.
TTTGAGACGAATGTCGTTAGGGGCGAGGAAATTAAAATAATCTTCGAGTTGCATAGCTGAAGGAAGATACAGAAAGAGCATAAAGCCTAATCTATCCTAGCAAGCGAATCGCACTCCCAAAAGCATTCAATTAACGCAGCACCTGCACTTCTATCCCTATATCCAAGTTTCCCCACGTCCTGTCAGCGGTTATCACAGGCAATCCTAAAACTTGACCCAAAGCCAAACACGCTCTATCTCCTAACGATAAACCTAAGTGTCTAGTCAGAGGACGCAGCATTCCAGCACAGTAAGCCATCTCAGTGTCAAAGTGAATAACCTCCAACTCCAAAGCACCGAGAAATTCCCGAATTTCTGTCTCAGATCTCCCAGCATCTGCTAATTTAGCAACCACCTCACTCAGATTAATGCTGCTGATAACAGTTTCGGTTAAAATGGCTGCTACTTGTTCAGCACCTGGTTCATTATTTAACAGTGCCAAAAGTGCTGAAGCATCCAACACATAACTACTCATGCTGACTTTCCTGACGCCGTTCCTGAATTAGTTCATCGACAAGGGAGCGATCTGTTGGAGTAAAACTCCGCACCCAGGCTTGTGCTTGCTGGATAGCTTGAGCAAGGGTGAAAATTCTGATTTCTCCATCCACAAGGCGGACAATTACGTCATCTCCCACCTCCAATCCCAGTTGATTGAAATACTCGGCTGGAATCGCAACTCTGCCACCTTCAGAAATTTTTGTTTTGACTTGTAGCATCGGACGTTTTTAGCGTGAGTTTACTTATTTTACTATGATGACATCGCTCTTTACATTACCTGGGAAACCTAATGCTTGCGATTGTTTGGATGATCCGTTTGGAGTATTGAATATTGATGTCCCGCCAACCTCGAACCATTCAATCTGGATACTGTTACCACATCACACCAAATACCGTAGAGTGGGCAAAAGTAGCGAACAATAGCCTAAGCATTTGAGGTTTATAAATTTTGCCCACCCTACCTATAGCAGTACGCTCTCGCGTAGTTACAGTACAAATGTTCTAAGGCACTCCTGATAAAGCCTCCATTTCTAATGTGTAAATATACCAGCGCGTAGGGCTATAACTCTATGAATTCGTAGAAATGTAGTTTGTTAAGGAATTTTTACAGAAGGCTGGAGCGCTTGTATGTTACAGTCTACAAGTCAGCACTAGAGAGAAGATATCCATCTCAATCCCCCACACCCTCCTAGGGAGGTGTCCTCCTATTGCTGTCCCTGGATTCAAAATACCTCCCTTACCTCCATCCACCCATCCTATCTTCTCATAAAATCCATCCCAGTTTGCATCATTATCATAATGACCGGGCTGGGAGGCAAATTCATCCAAAATAGTCTTTTGCACACTGAAACCAAACGTCCCATCTGAGCGTTCTACCCAAAGCCTATCGATACTACTCAAGTCTCGACAGGAAATATTCTCTATCTCAAAACCTGTTTCGGTACTACCAGCAAAAGCAATTAAATCATAAGTTTTTCTATCAGCATCTTTCCAGTTGCCTGATTCCATCAAAAAGTTTAGTTCTGCTAGTAGGTGACGTTTGAGCGATTCTTTGATCCGGGAATCATCTTCACCTGTTTCTGCCAGCAATGCCATAAACTCACGATGTAAGTTCTCAATGGCATTCGCCGAGAGAATCGGTTGTTTTTGAGGCAGATACTGCGGGATAGGAATCTGCGTGTCTATATCAATATTTGGCAGTTTTTTCCAAGCCGCCTCCAGCCGAGTAAAGGCTTGCCAATATGCCTCTATTGCCTTTGGCGTTTCTCCCTTTTCCCAATACCAACTGCCCTGCACTCGCTGGACATGGACACGAATTGACCATTGTTCAGGCGTCTCTCCGGTAATCTTTGACGGTAACAACTCCTGACTTTCTTTAATTGCTTGTTCAGCTTTACTCCAATAGTCTTGCGCTTTTTCTTGCTGATCCAATTCCTGATACTTTTGACTCAGTTGCAAAGAAGCTAAAGAAATAGAGGCTTGCAGCATGGCTTGCTTCA
>CAKZMA010000600.1 GCA_937127375.1 uncultured Coleofasciculus sp.
GGCTGAAAATGGAGGTGTGTTTTAGGCGATCGCTCTTTTGATCAGGAATTAGTGCAAACCGGGAGGGAAAGGGCGATCGCATTCTGGGAATAGAGGATGTGCGATCGCAATCCTCACCATCCCCAAATGCGATCGCACGTCTGTATTCTATCTTTGGATTTTATTCTAGGATTTTGCCTTGTTTAATTACTAGAAAATATTTAAATTTGTTTTTGGCGAATTCCCAAGACCATTTGTTATTACTTCCTGGTTGATCTTCGTTATCTCCTATTGTGGTATTTTTAGTTTGATAATCACTACCGCCCCCATCAGTAGCTTTGCCATACGGATCATCGACAATTAATCCAGAATTATCATACCCCTGATAGCGGACTATATGATCAAGTCCGTTGACCTTATTTCCTGCCATAATAGCAGATCCCTCATCTAGATGTTTCTTGATCTCTTCTGCGTTAAAATGGTTAGAAGTAGTTCCATAACCACTGTCATCACTAGGTTCCGCCTTAAAGTGATTAGCCAGTTCCACAAAAGTATTCCAATGTTCTCGATGACCATACTTATTCTCTTCACGAATCTTTTCTAGATAGTCTTCAAACTGCATACTTGGTTCTGGATTTTCTACTCCTAAATAAATTAAGCAGTTAGCCAGGACAGTCAGATTACACATGATATCTCCACTCACACCTGGAGAGTTATTGTTTCGTTGATTGAAGTAAGGAGTTTTTTCTTGGAGCTTCCGATAATACCGAGATCGCTCAGATTCAGGTATTTGAGCTACTATTTTCCTGTACTCTCTGATTTCATCTGTAGTTAGCAGCGATGGCTTACCTGCCAAGTTATGTATAGTTGCATATTTCTCCAAGTCTTCTAGCTTTTTACGCTGCTTATCTAGGTTGAGTTGTCGTTCATTTATTTCTTTCCTTAATGAATAAATATATGCATCAAGTTTAATTGTTTTTTGGAGTACAGCCCACCCCCATGTTCCTACAAGTTTTTTTAAGCTACTCAACCTTTTTTCCGTTAATGCGAGATCCTTTTTTTGTTGCTTAATTTCAATTTGCTCTTTTTTGATCAAGTCTTTCTTTTGATTGATTTTGTTTTCAATACTTTCTATGGTTTCCTTTTTTCCAATAGATGAAAGCTTTATAAATTGATAATTCCCCAAGCTAGTATGTAGAGGATGAAGGAAACCCTGCAAAGGATTAGATTCAGTTGGATTAGCATGAAGAGGAGTGTTATGATTACCACCATTGCCGTTACCACCACCGACTTGCCAACCCGAAGGTAGTTCCTTTTGAGTCATCGATAGCAAATGCTGGAATTTAACGATTAGGTCATAGTCTGTGGTTACACCTTTGGGACTATTGACCCGCAGCATATAAGTGCCAGGAATTAAGTCAGCAATAATGTGTTCATCCGTAATGCCGTCACGCATCGACCAAGCAATCGGATTATTCCGTACATCGTACAGAACTAAATCAGCATCAGCCAAAAGTTGCCTCAATTCAGCCGTTACTCGACCTTTTCGAGATAGGTTAAACCGATAGTAATCATCTGGAACAAGGTTTCCTACTGTCTCTCCTGTCAGAGATGTCTCAAACGGGTCAGTCGGACCAAATTCAGGTAAACGTGTGGCAAAGAACCAATCTTGTCCCCCTTTACCTTTTTGTCGGGCAATCTCCCGTTGCCGTTCTAGTTCTCGCAGCCTTGCCTGTTCACGTTCGTACTCTTCCTGCTGGCGCTTCCGTTCTTGCTCTTCTCGCAGCCGCCGTTCCTGTTCTTCAAGTTCTCGCTGCTTCGCTTCAGCTTCTTTGCGGCGCTCTTCTTCTTCGCGACGCTTCCGTTCTTGTTCAGCCTTTTCTCTGGCAAGGCGTTCCTCTTCTTCGCGCCGCTTCCGGGCTTCTTCTTCCTGCTTTTTCCTCAGTTCTTCTTCCCGTCGCTTCCGTTCTTGCTCTTGCTCCCACTCATAGTTGGGACGGTGGACAGGAATGTCAATCCAGTCACCTGCAACAATATAGTCTGGATTAGGGATACCGTTACGGTTAGCAATAAACCAGTAATAGTCTGGATGAGCGCTACCCATTGTGTCCAAAGCAATTTGGCTGAGAGTATCACCCGACTTGATTTGATAACGCTGCCAATCATAATACTCACCATTCTTCCAGAACCGTTCAGCGTGCGCCCAAATTTCTGGCGACACTTTAGCTGGGTCAACTTCTGGCATGATGGCATAGATAAACTCATCATCCGGTTGGGCAAAGGATTCCTCGGTTAACTTGCGGAATGCCTTAATTTGCTCTTTGGTTAAATTGTCTGGATTAAACTGCTGTCCACCCAACAAACCCCAGCCAGGAGTAGACTTATCCAAGTTCACCCGATAGCCCAAATCCGCTAAAGCTGCTAACGTAATCGGACTAATTGGTGAAATAGTCTCACCCTCTTCCCCAGTCTGGAAGCCCAAATCAGCCGTCATCAATTCATCCTGGAACAACTGTTCATGCCAGTGCAACCCAGCCGAACCTTCTCCCTCGGTTTCCAGAGGAATCGCATCCGTCAAGCCACCCACATCCTGGAATGCTGCCACTGCATTTTCACCGTTATATTGAGCCAAAGGTGTGCCAGCATAATCCACTAAACCTTTAGCTTCCCAGAGATTACCAAATCCTAACCCGTGCAGAATCTCATGCTGTACCACACTGAACAACTGCCCAGATTGTTCTAATTCAGCAATATCATTCACATCAAACTGAGTCAGCGACTGGGCAGGTAGTAACGTACCATAGCGCATAAAATCAATCTTCGTCCGTGCCAGGGTTCCGCCTACACCGTCTAAGTTATTAACAGAAATCTTAAAGTTGACATCATCAATGATTTTGCCGTCAACAATCGCACTGGGTAAACCTTGACCAATCACGGACTCAACACTCTTCGCCGCCGCTTGAATCGTTTCCTGCTGAGATGCGGTTAACCCTTCAAATTCCAAATCAATATTGAATGGTTCCTCGGCTTTACTTTCAAACCCCTTCAATATATAAGTACCATCCGAACCTGCCTGACTCTCTAACTTAATCAGCACATCTCCAGAAACATCCTCTGGTACTGTCAACCCATGAGTTCCACGGGTGAGAACTTGCTGACTCAGGACTTCCCCTTCCGGTGTCTGGATACTGACTGAGGTATTACCCGACAATACTGAAATCTCGGTATTGACTAGCTGCTGACTCGACACGCGATAAATATCTGTTGGGTCAATCCGGCTAACTTGGTCAATAACATCCTGAGTTGAAGACGACTCAATCGGTGTCGGTGTATTCGGTAACGCCCCACCTCGGTTGGGTTCAACACTTCCATCAGTCACATCAGAGAAGTCATCGCCACCTTGGTCAACGGTAGTTTGGGGTACAGTAGGTTCTGGTAACGCTGAATGAATCGGATCACCAGGTAACTCCTTACCAGGTGCAGCAGGAGATTGAACATTGGCGGCAATTTTTTGCCCTAACTCTGTACTACGCCAATCATCCGCCGGATCAATTAAATTATCTAACAATGCTGCCTCTCCGGTAGCACCGTTAACTCGGAAAATAACATCGTTATAATCCCCATCCGACTTGGTATCCACCCGCAAATCTTCCATCACAAAGGTACTTCCATCCCCGGTGACATCGGCAATTTGCCCGACATGAAACGCATCTTCTGGATTCGCTGTCGCCATGGAAAATAGGGGACGCGCCGCCCCTCCCACATCGGGATTATCAAACACCCGTTGCACTGTATTATTGGGAACCAGCATAAAGCCAAACTCATCCCCTGGACGCATTTGGACTGTCTGAACTCCCAAATACTCCCCAGAATTTCGGTCACTTTCTCCTAATTCACCAACGAACCGCGCCCCCTCAGTTTGGTCACTAATCACAACATGACCTAACTCCGAATCACTCAACGCACGAGACGCCGCTTCCTGAATAAACGCCTCCGAACCCGGTTCAAACTCCTCCATCCCCTCTAAACTAAAGACGGCGAGTTCACCTTCATATCCCCCACCATCAAAGAGGAAATCAACACTAACCTCCCCAGTTTCACCCACCGTAAATACACCGGATTCAAAGGTCACACTGGAACTGTCTAACCCAGTTAATGGCGTTTCGTCTGTCAGCACCTCATCAGTGGCTTCACTTTCCGCTACGTCATCCAGTGAGGTAACAAAGGGAATCTCTTCTA
>CAKZMA010000601.1 GCA_937127375.1 uncultured Coleofasciculus sp.
CCCCATCTCCTCTACACCTCTACAGTTGCAGATTCAGCGCATTGAGTTGAGCTTGGGCTTTTTGTAGAGATTCATACCATTCCTTTTGTGGATCACTGTCAGCCACGATGCCAGCACCCACTTGTCCCCAAACCGTTGCCCCAGCTTGAGAATGGCTCGATTTACGATACAGCAATGTGCGAATCAAAATATTTAAGTCGAGATTTCCCCGCCAATCTAAATAACCGCAAGAACCATAAAATAAATTGCGTTTTACTGGTTCAAGTTCTTCAATAATTTCCATGCAGCGAACTTTCGGACAACCTGTAATGGTTCCCCCAGGAAATACACCTCGAATCAAGTCTATCGGGTCACACTTAGAACTAAGTGTTCCCATAATATTGCTAACCAAATGCATAACGTGGCTGTAGCGTTCAATAGTGAGAAGTTCATTCACTTGTACAGTTCCCCATTCACAAACTTTGCCGATATCATTGCGCTCTAAGTCAACTAACATGATATGTTCGGCTCTTTCCTTCTTATTCAGAATTAACTCTTTTGCTAACTGATCATCTTGAGTTGAATTAGCGCCACGTTTCCGCGTTCCAGCAATCGGTCGAGTCTCAACTTTTGTGCCAGACAACTGAATCAATCGTTCTGGCGAACAGCTAATCATTGCTCCCCACGGAGTTTGCCAATAACTGGCAAAGGGAGAAGGATTAATCTGTTGCAATGCTCGATAAATTGACCAACTATCCAAAGCGGTATACGCTTCAAACCGTAATGACAAATTCGCCTGGAAGATATCGCCAGCTTGAATATATCGTTTCGCTTGCTGTACCGCCGCCATATAATCATGCTGGGAGATGTGGAAAATAGGAGTAATGGGATTACTTTTGTCCGGTTCTGGTGTATTCTTTACCAGTGTCTTCCTATCCGCTTCCTCTAGCTGACGTTGCAGGGAGTCCAGTTGAGCCGCATCCGTCGTCGCTAACCAGAGAATTTGCTGGTGATGATCCAGCACTGCAAAGGATTCGGGTTCATACCAGTAGGCGATGGGGAAAGGAAGAGGATCGGTGTTTAGGTGGGGGAGTTGCTCAATCTCCCAGGCTAAGTCATATCCCAGCCATCCTAACCACCCCCCTGTAAAGGGAAGTTCAGCAGGTGCAGGCGATTCTGCCTTTTGCACCTGAAGCAGGCGGCGTAGGAAGGGTAGAATGTCTCCCACAGGCGGAGTCCATAGTTGAAGTTGATTCTCAAAAAAGCGAGGAGAACCTGCACAAATCGAATATCGAGCCAGATGGGTATTATAGGGGGTCACAGGGCTTTCGAGGAGAGTAGCAATGTGATAATTTGCCGCTAAATTGTTTCCCAGAGTCGAATCTCCTCTGGGATGGAGAAATAGCGCCTCGAAGACGTGCGAACCACTACGCTTAGCCAGAGGAAGCTTGCGCCAATGCCAAGGTTCTATGGGCTTGAGGGAGGATTGGGGGAGGGCAAATAACTCAGGTGCGATCGCGGTATTCACGTCCATTCTGTGGTAAATTTTTCCTGATGCTGTGCTTTTGGCTACAATATTTGTATAACATCAACCCTTTATAGACAATAACAATTTAGTCAATTTCCTGAGCGAGTGAATCTACCTATCCGTCTTCAAGATCCTAGGAATTCCGAAGCAATAGGTTTAAGCAAAATCGGGGAATTGAAGAATAGACATCGAGAAAATAGTGGCAATTTTTTAGCCAAAAGCTGATGAATGAATCGATAACATTTTTACAAACAGGGCTACCCGAAGGTCCCATTGTTGCGTTTACCATTCTACTGTTAGTCAGTTTAACTATTCCGCCGTTGTTCGAGCGCCTGGGATTGCCTGGGTTAGTCGGATTGCTGTTGGCAGGAGTCATCCTGGGTTCCAATGGGTTGCAGCTATTGGATGCTGACAGCGAAACCATGAAGCTGCTCTCCGATATTGGCAAAATTTACCTGATGTTTGTGGCGGGGCTAGAAATTGACTTAGTGCAGTTCCGCAAGAAAAAACATCGCTCTTTAGTCTTTGGATTGATGACCTTTATCGTACCACTCATCGTCAGTATGATGATTGGGCGATTATTTGGTTTTGGTTGGAATACCTCCCTGCTGATGGGTTCTTTATTTGCCTCCCATACCCTATTAGGGTATCCTATCGTCCAGCGGTTGGGTTTAGTTGAGAAAGAACCCGTGATTGTTACCATTGGCGCGACAATTTTTACTGATATTAGTGCGCTACTCGTCCTAGCCATTTGCGTTTCGATTAACGCGGGAGAGTTTTCTCTGTATAGTTTGTTCCAGCAATTGGTGGCATTAGCCATTTACACCGCCATCGTTTTATTTGGCTTTGACTGGGTGGGGAAGGAACATTTTCGGCGGACGGGAGATGATGAGGGGAATCAATTTTTGTTCGTACTCCTAGCCGTGTTTCTGGCTTCGGTGGGGGCAGAAATTATTCAGGTGGATCAGATTGTCGGTGCCTTTATGGCAGGTTTAGCGGTTAATGATGTGGTGGGAAACTCACCCGTTAAAGAAAAAGTGGAGTTTGTAGGTAGTGTTTTATTTATCCCCTTTTTCTTTGTAGACATGGGCTTACTTCTCGACATTCCTGTGTTTATCGAAAGCCTCACCACCAGTTTTTGGCTAACTCTAGCAATTGTCGTGGGATTGCTGGGAAGCAAATTCCTCGCCGCCGCGATCACAAAAGTCCTCTATCGTTACAGTTTTAACGAGATGATGGTGATGTGGTCTCTGTCTATCCCCCAAGTCGCCGCCACACTAGCCGCCGCGTTAGTGGGTTTGCAGGTAGGGTTAATCACAGACACCGTCTTTAACAGCGTCATTGTCTTGATGCTAATCACCTCTATTTTGGGTCCTCTATTAACCGGAAAATTCGCCCCGAAACTCCCTTTACCGAAAGCCAGCCCGAAAATTAGCCAGTCCAAACTTTGGTGGGAAAATCATCGCTTTGAACGGTTAGAGGAACAAGAGCCAGCTCCGTTTAGGATAGTCGTGCCAGTTAGCAAAAGTCAAACCAAGGGGTATTTAATGGAAATGGCAGCCCTGCTAGCGCGTCATCAATCCGGTCAAATTATACCGCTGTCCATTTCTCCAGCCCATACCTACATGGACGAACCCCAGATGCAGGTTAACCTGCGCCAAAGTCGGCGACTCCTAAACAAAGCGCTAACGGTTAGTTCGGAGTTTGAAGCTGATGCAAAACCTGTACTGCGAATTGAGAATGACATCGCCTCTGGAATTGTTCACACCGCCCGTGAACAAGATGCCAGTTTAATTGTCATGAGTTGGCGCAAAAATACCGGATTGCGGGCACGTTTGTTTGGTACGATCATTAACCGGGTATTTTGGGCATCTCACTGTCCAGTTGCGGTAATGCGACTCTTAGATGAGCCAGTCAACCTGCGTAAAATTTTGGTACCCGCGAAAAACTTTTCGCCACAGACAATCCGCACGGTAAGATTGGCTCAACTCTTGGCTGATACCCATCAAGGGGAGGTGAAATTACTGCACGTTTGTCCGGCTAAAACGACACCTTCTGACATGGCGGCGATTGAAGACGAATATATCAGTATGCTGAATGTCACGGGAGGGCAGGTAAAATCAGAAGTACAAGTGATTAAAGCTGACGATGTGGCGCTGGCGATTTTGAAAGTAGCTAAGTTAGCGGATATGGTCATTTTGCGCTCTTTGCGTCGCCGTACTATTGCGGGGTTAGGAGTGAGCGATATTACCACACAATTGATTAAGGAACTGACCTGCTCATTAGTGTTGTTTGGAGAACCGTATTAAGAGCAATGGTAATGAAAAGCGTGCATTTTTGGATTGCCGAAACCCTTACAGCGCAAAGCGCTGTAATAAAGTACAGTAGATCAAAGTCCCCCTTCAGATCCCCCTTCCGTCC
>CAKZMA010000602.1 GCA_937127375.1 uncultured Coleofasciculus sp.
AAATTCCGCCCGGTTTGCGCCCAGTTATGAAGCTGTGGCGGAAATTTGTCCAATAATATCAGCCAAGCGATCGCGTACCTGAAGCATCGCATCCGCTATTTCTTGATCAAGAAGGCTCGGATTTTCCCGGAGTGTGAGAATCTGTTGTTTAAGCTGTTGCAGTTGTTCTAACTGCTCTTGTTCCACATCCTCACTATCAATCGCGGCTTCGAGTTGAGAGAATTGCTCATCATTTTGCATCAACGACTCAATCTGTTCTCGTTGGGCAAGCAGTTGCGCGATCGCATTGTAGTACGCTTGAATCACCCGCACCCGCGCATAAGACTGATTGGCTTCTTCTTGTTGTCCTAAAGCCGATAACACCCGAGAACGCCCATACCAAGGAATCACGTCATCTGGATGCATTTCAATGGCTTGATCACAAGCACTCAGAGATGTCTCTCCTTGGAGTTCCAAACATTCCTGCACCAAAGCATTAAACGTATCAGTTCTAGGGGAAAGGGTTTCAGCCGCCGTCACCGGGGGCATATAGAGTCCCAGCACTAATACTACTGTAATAATTACCTGCCAGAGTCTTGAAAGGTTCATGGAGATTTCTTCTTTATGGATACATAACTGTTCTACCCTAACGAATGTTAACGTTGACCGAGAAAGTTGGTTAATAATCCGCCAAGAAGTCTCCCTCTCCCCCGTAATTGAGTGTTTTCTTCCCCCGCTCCCCCTGCTTCCCCCGCTCCCTCATCTTCCGTTCCCCCCAGTCGTTGACAAATTGTCAAAGTTTGAAACCCCGATACCCAGTATCCTTATTTTTAGAAGGCACAAATACGATAACGTTCAGGACTGATGCATTGTCAGGGAAACAACTACTACTTCCGGGGCTTGGGGAATTTACCCCAATATGGCTCCGACTCTCCTGCAATGGCGAAAGTCGCATCTTAACCACTCACAACGATTGAAACCATGATTGAAAAAATTTTGCTTGCTGTTGCCGGTCGGGGATTATGTGAAGAAATGTTTAATATGTTGACCGAAATCCCGATCATGCAACAAGTATCGGTTACGGTTCTCCATGTAGTCACCCCCCAAGTTAGTGCTGACGCCATGTCAGCCAAACTAGAAGAGGGCGGCAAGATTTTGGCAGACGCCGTTAAGTCTCTCAAAATCGATCCCAACAAAATCACACCCCGACTCAAACAGGGAGATCCCAAAGACGTAGTGCTGCAAGTAGCTCAGGAAGAGCAATCTGACCTGATCATTATGGGTTCCAGAGGACTCAAACGATTGGAATCCATCTTGGAAAACTCGGTTAGCCAATATGTTTTCCAATTGTCCTCTCGTCCCATGTTATTGGTGAAAGACGAGATCTACGTCAAACGGATCAACCGAGTCATGGTGTCTATGAATAAATCAGAGAGTGCCAAGCAAAGCTTGGATTTGGCGCTGTCTCTGATTCGGGACGTCAAAGGCGGTCAACTGTATTTGGTTCACGTCAACCCTGACCAAAAAACGCCATCGGGTGAACCGATAACCACTCCTGAAACCGATCCGGTTTTGGCATCGGCTGCAGCAGAAGCGAAAAAGCAAGGTGTTGCCTATAAATGTATTAATAGTAAGGGTCAGGCGGGACGAGAGATTTGTCGCTTGGCAGATGAAATGAATGTGGACTTGTTAGTCCTGGGTTCTCCTGAACGCCGTCCCACCATTGCTAAGTCTCTCCCTGATTTAGACCGATTGCTGGGGACTTCCCTGTCTGACTATGTGCGGGTGTATGCGAATTGTCCCGTGCTATTAACCCGTACACCGGATTGAGTAAAATGGCACGCTCCTTAAGGTTGGTGGGCAATGCCCACCCTACTCACTGTCGGACTATGTGCGGGTGTATGCGAATTGTCCCGTGTTGTTAGCTCGGACACCGGATTAACCTGAATTTCCTATAGGGGCGCAAATGTAATATCCCCGACTTCTTGAAGAAGTCGGGGAGCTGATGGGCGGAGGTTAGACAGCCAATGCTAAGAATTTTTATTGCTTTCTCGGCTAGCTGTCTGGATATACAGAATCAACAAAAAAACTGTGGGAACCAGCACAAACATAAGACTGGCAACGAACCCTAACTCATTAACTTGCATTGAAATAGTGCCTCTACAATTGGTTTTGAACCGCTCTTCTTAGAATATCATTGGCTTCTGCCAATCGTGTAGCTTGAGTGCAAATATTGATCAGCTACATCACTTCGGGCTGGCTGCACAACTCCAAAACCATTAGCTATCAATGTTTTGAGTGGCATTGACATTGGTTTATCTTCAAGCACATAAGATTTAACCCATCCAAACCCTTGCACCGCGATCGCGTGAAAATGTACTGTAGCTTCCCCAGCTCCCAGACGTAGCATGCTACGTCTCTACACGGCTCCCCCAGCTCCCCCAGCCCCCCCAGCTTCCCCTGCTCCTCGCCGCTTCAGGGCTTAGTTTTCACGCTGACTGGTCCATTGACCAAGGCTTGGCAGGCTAATCGGTAACTCTCCGGTTTTTTCTTGAGTTTACGCTGTTCTACGTCAGTTCGAGGTGAGAGATTTTCTATCCCTTCGACAACCTCGACAATGCAGGTGCCACATTGACCATAGCCTCCACAGTTCATCAATTTTCCTTTCAAGGTATACAGGTCAATCTTGTTTTGCAGGGCTTTTTCCCGTAAGTTCGCCCCATCTGCTGCAATGACTTCCTGGTCTTCCTTGACAAATTTGATATTAGCCATCTAGTTCTCCGCTACGTCACTCCTGATATATCCTAGAAGAATTTGCACTCAGGATACTTAATCCTCTGATTCAATCGACTTGACCTTCTTCTAGGCTAGCGAATTATAAAGACAGTCGTGGGGTCTCTGACTTTTCACGGCATATCGTTTTGATTGTGTAGGGGCGGGTTTTACCGATAACGCTCCGGCTCAAACCACTAACCTAACTAAACCCGCCCTGACTTGCGCCGAAATGTTATCGACGGTTCAATGCGGCGTTGTAAACTTTTTCGTTTGCTTTCACCGACTGGATTAAGTCTACAACCGGATGGGGATAATCTACGCCAAGTCTCACCCCAAACTGTTTTTGCTCGGCTGGGGTTAATGTCCAAGGTTGGTGTACTGTAGTGGCGGGTAAGGAATCCAGTTCTGGTAGCCAATGTTTGACATAGTAACCTTGGGGATCATAATCTTTCGACTGTTTTTGAATATTGAAATAACGAAACCCACGAGCATCATTTCCCACTCCCGCCGTATAATTCCAGTTCCCCCAATTGCTACAAACATCATAGTCAATTAACACCGATTCAAACCACTCCGCGCCGATTTGCCAGTTAATTCCTAAGTTTTTGGTGAGAAAACTAGCAACATTTTGTCGTCCCCGATTGGACATAAATCCAGTGGCGGCAAGTTCCCGCATGTTGGCGTCAACTAAGGGAAAACCTGTTTTTCCTTGCTGCCAAAGGGTAAAGCGATCCCAGTCTTCTTTCCAGGGAATGGGTACACCCTGTAACCCCGATTGGCGAAATATACGGTTCCCATGCTTAGCACAAATAAATCGGAAAAAGTCGCGCCAAATTAACTCAAACACTAACCAATAGGTTGAATCATTTTTGACTCGTTCCTGTTCGTATTGCTGAACCTGTTCATAAATAAAACGCGGCGATAAACACCCCAAGGCTAGCCAGGGAGAAAATTTAGAGGAGTAATTTGTCCCCAACATGCCATTGCGGGTTTGTTTGTAAATTTTGAGACAGTCTTTTTGCCAGAAATAGTCTTCGAGTCTGGCTAATCCGGCGGTTTCTCCCCCTTGGAATTGTAATACTGCCCGTTCGTCAAAAATATGGGGTTCTAGTCCAAATTCAGCGAGTTGGGGCAATTCACCAACATCGATAGAGGGAAGAGAGGGTAAACGTTT